>JAGLSW010000061.1 GCA_023135565.1 Candidatus Aminicenantota bacterium
CCTGCCGGGGAGGCCAAACTTTTGACTAGGTGAGTGCGGGGCCGCCTCCCTCATACCTCTTCGTATTCGCCTTCGCCGGAACGCAGCTTCCTTCTTGACTTTTTACGAATATCCAATTCCTGCTTCAAACCGATATATAAATCACCCTCATATGTGCCTTGCAAAATCACACCGGAACCGACCCAGGTAAAAGGCCCGATAATAGTGCCCGGCGAAAGTACCGCATTAGCCCCGATCCTGACATAATCACCCAACACGGACCCTAAAAATTCGCGCGCTGTTAGCTGGGTTCTCCCCTTCAAATCCATAATCCTGACCCTGGTCTGGTTGAATTTTCGGTTTGCCAACACCGCGCCGGAACCGATCCTGACCCCGGCTCCCAATACACTGTCGCCCACAAAAGTATCGGACTGGATTTTCGAGCCGTTCAAACACAGGGAATTTTTGATATGCGCCCCTTTGCCCACCACGCAGTTGGAACCGATATAAGCGTTTTTGCGCAGATGGCACAGCGGCCTGACGCTGACATTGCTGCCGATAAAAACAGGGCCCCTGATAACCGCCCCGCTGTGCACCACCGATCCCGGGCCGATAAAAACCGGGCCTTCGATAGACACTTTGTCTTCCACTTTTCCCAGTATCTTTTGCCCTTTTACATCGCTAAAAAGTTCTTCCAGCGAGTTAAGCATATCTACCGGCGACTCGAATTTGTTGATCCAATTTTGCAATCCCGGTTCCACTTCTTCCTGGAACAAGTCTTTTACATTCATCAGTTTTTCCTCCTGTTGATCCAACGCTGCCGAATACTGTAAAACGTCGATAACAGCGAATTTCCAGGCAGCGTGCCATTACATGGCGGTAATAAACAACATTTTTCACTCATTTCAAGTTCCCACCGTCAGGTGGCTTTTTCAAGTTTAGCCTTGAAAAAGCGATTATAACATAAAGGCCCTATGGTTGGCAATAATCTTAAAATGAAAAACCTGTTTCCTATCTTTGAACACCATTTCTTATTTCCTGAGCTTTGAAATATTATCCGGGGGATTGCTAGCTGCCGATCAAATGATGGTTGGTTTTTACCGTTCTGAAATTAAACAGTAACCTTGTCATGTATATCCCCGGGCTTCTGAATTCTCTTATATATATATAGATGAAGGAATTACCGAACAGCTATTGAGACAAAATCCCGTTTAGCGGATGTCTAATGTCGAGACACGGCCCTGCATAGGGGGCAGATTTTCGGGGTGTTGCGGCACGTTTCGGGGAGGCTGTGCAAAGTTCCCTGTGACTACGGCAGTCACAGGGAATCTTTGCCGCTTCCGGCGTCATTTAGTCTAATTGGAATTTAAATTTGCCGGTGGGGCCTTTATAAAAAGGCTGCTCTTTTTTGATCGCTGCGAACTCTTGCCACAGCTTCGGCAAATTGCGGAAAATGAAACGTCCGTTCTCACCACTTGTGGTCTCCTTCTTCCCGGCTGTGACGACTATTTTTGCGGGCCTGCTTTCGCCTTCGTCATAAGAACCGTTACCGTTCTCATCCACATAAACAAACCCGGTCAGGGTGCGGCAAGAAACCAAACCGAAATATATATCTCCTACATAACGGCGGTCTACCAACCGGGTGACCGGAGTGGTCGAAAGATAGCTGCCGGGGAGGGAAGATAAATCCACCTGTATGCCTTCGTGGTCGTCGCCGGCTAATACAGGAAACCGTCCGTCGGCGTCGCTGCGCAGCATACGGCCACAGGTGTCTTTGAACAGGATATTGGGAATGCCTTCTTCTTCCGCGTCTTTGCTGCCGTTAACATTCCTGTCGTCGAACACCAGACCCCGTAGTTCGGTAAAGGGAACAATGTTAAGCCCTTTGACATAATGAGTATCGTTGCAGTCATCGCCGGCGGCGCTGTCGAGGCCGAAGTCCCGGTAACCCTGCCTACCCCCGGCATAGATAGAACCATTGATAAACGACCGCTGGAAGTCGCCGGGCACAAGAGCCTGGTAAAAATATTCCAGTACCGCGCCTTCCGGGAACCCTTCGTACCGCCATTGGAAATCACCCATGGTCTCGAGTCCGTCGTAGGGCTGGGTGCCGACGAACACCAGGGCAGGCGAGAAGTAGGATCTCAGGTACAATGAGGCAATATCCCGGGCGCTGCCGGTACCTGCGGGACAGGTGTTGTCTACCCGCACCTTTACGTTAACAAGGTCGCCGGGTTCGGGGTGTTTACGGACTTCCTCTTTGAACAACCGGTATTCCCTTGAAGGTAAAGTAATGAAGGAATCTTCCCATTTGACACCCCATTCGTTCTCTAACAGGTGAGTCAAAATGTTCAGGGTGCGCTCGAACTGAAAATCCCCGGAGAAGCGGGCTGCCAGAAGGTAAAGGAGAAGCTGGCGCGGAGAGTAACGATAGATTTGGCCGCGTTCGATATGATCGAAACGGTCCGGTTTCGGTATCACCGCATCCTGATCCCAAAATGAATGCAGGTTAGCCAACGACTTTTCGATGTCGTTTTTCCCCAACTTCAATAACTGTCGACCGATAATATCGGCGCAGTTGTCGGACACAGCAGCATCCTTGCGGTCTACTAATTCCTGTATCTCCGCCTGGAAATAAGGAGCCAACTGCGGCGCGGAAGAGAGGAATATCATGTCTTCGGGCTCCAGGGACGCCGGACTGCCGGAAGAACCGGCGCTAAGCGCTTTTTCTAAGAAGCCGAAACCCTCTTTGTCTTTCAATAGGTGGAAGAGTTTGGCTGTCGTGATTTTGGCCGCTTTTCCCGGCACAGGCGACACCAAGATCTCCTCCTTTTCCACATAAAGGTCAAAGGCTGCCGGGATGTAACCCAGGGCGGCAAATTTGGCCACGATGCGGGCCTGGAAATCCAGTAGGCGGTGTACCTCGGCGGCATTTTTGCCGGAACCGGTTAGATAGTACGTTTCCGCCGTCATATAGTCCGCCAGGGTGCGGGTTGTGAAGCGGTTCCCGGCGTTTAGGGGTTCCAGGTTTTGTTCGCCCCGGCTCGGTCCTTTAACGGCAATATGTTCGAAAGGCAGCAGGGTGAAACCTTCCAGCAAGATGCCGGTGCGGTTTTGAATTAAAGAATCCACGTATTTTTTACCAGTCTCATCCAGGCTGCGGCCCTCTTCTTTGATAACCCGGCGCGGGCTTTCCTGGAGGATCCGGCCTAAGTACTGCAAGCCGAAAGAGAGGGAAGCCACCATTGCAGAGCGGTTCTCATAAGCCGGGGATAGTATCTTGAAAAAATCGCCGGGCACTAATGTTTCACCTAAAGGCTTGACACTGGTGGAATGAACGACGGAATCCCTGGTAAATACCGGCGCCGTGTCCCGGTTAACCTTACTAAAATTAAGCACCGGCAGCAGCGGTTCATCGTAGGGATAGTTTTTCAGTAAACTGTAGAGCGGTTTGCCCTGCAAAAGGCTGCGCTTCTTGAGGAAAATGCCCACCTCGTCGAAAGAACGGTAAAGCACGGTGGCATGGTGCTCCCGGTCGCCGGTTTCTTTTACATCGAAAGAGAACATCAGGGCCGTTAGGCTGTCCAAAGTCAGCTTGAAGGTGGCGTCGGGCTGTTGGTTGGCAAAAATACCCGTATCTTTCACATAATACTTCTCTTTCATTTTTTTAATCAATTCCGGGTACAGGGCGCCCCCGGTTTTGTAAACCAAGGCGGCAGCCAGGGCATGATCCTGGAGGTTAGCCAAAAGCCCTTTCTTACCGTCTTTGCTCTCCTCGCTGCTCCCGGCTTGCTGCTTTTCTATAAAGTCTTTATAGATGGCTTCAAAAGCACGAATTTTGGCTTTCGCCTGCTCTGCCTCGCCGGATTTAAGCAGGGCCAGGGCAAAGAGAAACTCTTGCCGCAGGTGCTTCATATCGAAACCCCGGTTGTTTACAGCCTCCAGCAGCGGCTCGATCACCGCAATAAGGCCCGGCGCTTTTTCATAACCGCTGTTTTTCAACTCTATTAATGACAGGTAGAGTTTGACAATGTCGTTGAGGGTTGATTTTTCAACCAGCTTACGAATCTTGCGCTTCTCCGGCTCGTTATTTTTAGCGGATTTTTTCTTTTTGTCTCCTAATTCCCAGCCGTGGGGCAGGCCGGTGCCGGAATTGTGCTCTTCTAAGAAGGCCAGTTTTTTCTCGATGATGCCGGTTAATGTTTTGCGTATTCCCGGACGTTTTTCGATCTGCACAATCGCGTTAAGAGCCAGGAGTTCGCTGCCCACCTGGGCCACTGTCATAGTCACATCGACATTTTTACGCAGCCAGCGCAGTGGGCCGGTTTTTTGGTTTTGGGCGTCTTTCGTATCTATATTTTTATTTCTATCCTGATCCTTTTGCGGGTAACCTCCGCCAAATGAAAGCCACAGCGAACCGTCGTCTCGAGTCAAACCGAAGCGAGACTTCAGGTACAACTCTTCGATGGTGGAACGGGCGTAATTTTGCAGTTTTTCTTTCACGAACCGGGAGAAATCGCCCTTTGCCGGGGGCGCATCCTGCCACAAGCTGAAAATAGCATAGGCCGTAAACATGGCGCTCTCGGTATGGAAGTAGGGTTCGATGAAAGATATAGGGCCTGCGGGTCTCCGGAAGAAACCGGCCGGCTGCTCTTCTACTCTCAGGCAGCAGCCGGCGCCCGGCTGGCGCGTTACCACCGTACAGCACTGTACCGGGTCTGATGTAACTTTAATGGTTTTCCCGCCTGGAACGACTTCCATGGCCCAGGAGTTAGCTTCGCTGCAGCAGCGGCCCGGATCGATATCCGCATCGGCTGCGGCGGTATAAATCAGGGTGGTTGTTTGTCCCGGCTGCAGCGTACCCATCTGCCATGTCAGGGGCGGGCCCGGTTGGGGATCGGGAAGAGCCTGGCCGTCCCGGGCTGATGAACCTGCCACATACTGGAATTTATCGGGCAGGGAGCCTTCTATATTTATATCCTGGAGAGGAGTCGGCCCGTTGTTTTGGATTTGCAGCTCGAAGCGGAAAAGCCCGCCCGGCTGTTGTCCCGGCGGGCAGGTTAGATCCAGTTTGAGCCGCGGCTCGTCATCTTCGGAAGGGCAATTAACCGTGATGGTTTTTTCGTTGTTTTCCCCACTGCATTCGCAGACCGTTAGACCTCCATCCGCCGCGAAGCGGAAGGTAATATCCCGGTTGGCTGGGTAGCCGCTGAGGGTAAAGTTTATCGTCCGGCTGTCTCCGGCGGACAGGGTGAAAGTTTCGGTGTGTACGCTGACGCCGTCCTCGTCGTAGACAGTTAAAGCAGCGCCCGCCGCCGAAGCAGAGCCGTTGTTGACCACTGTGGCGCTGAAAGAAATAATGCCGCCGGACAGGCAGGTCCACTCCACATCACCCATGAGTACATCCACGTTGAGGTTGTCGAAGAGGTACTCCAGGGTGTTGTCCCCTGCTTCTAATTCGCACACCCGGTCTGCGGAATCCACCACAGCGGTAAAGGTAATGGTCTGGATTTCGCAGTTTGCCGGCCATTGGGGTACATCTATGGTGATGGATTCTTCCCGGTCTAACCCGGCCACCGGGATATCCCGGCCGTTGCCCAGGCTGTCTTCTAAGTGCAGGGTGAATTCTCCCGCATCCGCGCAGCCGTCGTTTTCGACGATTACCCGGACCAGGTAATAGTTGTCGCGGCTGCATCGGACTGTGACCGCCGTAGGTTTGAGATTGGGAAAATCCAGTTGGTGGGAGATAGTGGTCGAATCGTTGTCCGTGGTGCATTGACATATTTCGTTGGCCGCATCCACCTGGGCCGTGACAGCGTTAAAAGAGCAATTGCTGTTGTCGAAATTACGGTCCCAGGTAAAAGTAAGCACCGCAGATTCAGCCGCCGGAAGCGGTAAAGTACCGCCTAAGTCGGCGTTGTATCGCAATTCAGAAGTCCAGCCTCTACCGTCGTTCACCAGGACGCTGAAATCCCGGGTGATGGGATTGCCGCCGCTGTTGGTTACCGTGACCTCGATAGCGCCCTCGATACTTCCATCCCTAAGGCAGCGGGTGCTAACAGTGAGGGATGCAGCTTCTAAGTCCAGGCAAGCGGAGGTTTTATCGGCGCAAAAGGTATTGTCCGTACCGTCCCATTCGCAGATGCTATTGTTATAATCGGCTTCTATAAAAAGGGACGTCCGGCAATTAGTGGCGCCGGTGCAGTAGTTGAGGGTGATATCGTGAGGTTGGATAGTGAAAGTCCGGGTGCCTCCGGCTGAGGGGATATCGACGCCGCTCAGGGTCTCGGTCCACTGGTGCAGCATGGTGCCGCTGCAGCCGCTGTCGCCGTATAGGCTCAAGCGCATAGGAATAGCGCCGGTCAGGTTGGGCCCGCAGCCGTTGTTTACCAGGGTAATAGTGCCCGATACCCGCACCACGCCGTCATCCGCGCAGTCGATGGTTAGGGCCTCGGCCTGCACCTCGATGTCCGGGATGAGCATAGCTGCCGCTGCACTTGTCACATTGTTTGTGCCGTCGCATTCGGGGATATTGTTATCCGGGTCGATAGTGGCGGTAAAATTGCAGACGCAGGCGGCAATACCGGCAGTAAAGGCAAAGAAAATATCCCTGGTTTCGCCTGCCGGTAGGTCTACGGTCTCGTCGGCGAAAGTCAAGCCGCAGTCGGAGGTCAGCCGCACCACCGCGCCCGGTGCCGGACCGCAGCCGTTATTGCTAACAGTTACCGTAGTGCCGGTCA
Organism: Candidatus Aminicenantota bacterium; assembly: GCA_023135565.1. GTDB lineage: Bacteria > Acidobacteriota > Aminicenantia > UBA2199 > UBA2199 > JAGLQA01. The sequence goes on from JAGLSW010000061.1 coordinate 6,720, forward strand.
GGCTGCCGTCGCCCAGGCAGGTCACGCTGCTGGCGATATTGTTGACAGTTAGTTCGGGGATGGTTATGGTTTTATCGTAAATCAAGTCATTATCCGTACCATCGCTCTCACAAATAGTGGCCGTGTAATCGGCTTCGATGACCAGGGAAACCCGGCAGTTAGTGGAATTGTTACAAAGATCGACAATCACATCCTCATCCGTAAGGGTAAAGGTCTGTGTGCCGCCGGGGGCAGTAATGTTTACCCCATTGAAGGTTTCGCTCCATTGGTGCACTATGCTGCCCGTGCCGCCCACATTATCATAGAGGGTGAATTGTGCCGCCAGATCGGTGGTGACAGCGGAACCGCAGCCGTTATTCACAAAAGTAATTGCGCCGGTAACGCGCACCTGGCCGTCAGCCAGGGGAACGATATCCAATGTGTGCGACTGCACCTGGATATTCGGTATATCCACATCTTTATCGGTACAATAGGAATTGTCGGTGCCGTCGCTCTCGCAAATAGCGTTGGTATAGTCGGCTTCCACCCGGATGGAAACCCGGCAGCCGGTAGAATTGGTCACCATGTCGCTTGTAATGCTTCGCGGCGTAATGGTAAATGCCTGGGTGCCGCCGCCGGCAGCGATATTGACAGCGGCAAAACTCTGGGTCCACTGATCTATAACGTTTCCGGCACAGCCGGTATTGTCGTAGAGGGTAAAACGCATGGGCACGGTGTTAGTGAGGTTGGAACCGCAGCCGTTATTAGTTAGGGTGACGGCGCCGGAGACGGTTACCTGGCCGTCAGCGAGACAGGCAGCGCTCAGGGTATCGTTATTAACTTCGATGTCCGGGATATCCACAGCCTTGTTATCGGCGCAGTAGGTGTTGTTTGTACCGTCGCACTCGCAGATAGCGGCGGAATAGTCGGCTTCCACCCGGATGGAAACCAGGCAGCCCGTAGAGTTGGCCACCAGATCGCTGACTACTATCTGCGGAGTGATGGTAAAAGCCTGTGTGCCGCCGCCCGGGAAAATAGTGGCCGCAGTGAAGTTTTGCGTCCACTGGTCGATGACGTTACCGGCGCAGCCGGGGTTGTCGTAGAGGGTGAAACGCATAGGCACGGTGGCATTAAAGAGCAAACCGCAGCCGGGGTTCGCCAGGTTTACGGTGCCCGTTACTGTCGCCTGGCTGCTGCCGGAGCAAGAAATAGACAGGGTATCGGACTGCACGGTGATGTCCGGTATACTCAGGGTATATGCAGCAGAAGCCACGACATTGTTGGTGCCTGCGCATTCGCAGATGAGACCGTCGGGATCGATCAAAGCGATAAAAATACAGGTGCAGCCAGCACAATCGGGCGTATAATTGAAGGTCAGGTTGGCGCTGCTGCCGGACGTAAGGTTTACGGTCCGGTCGACAAACACGGTGCCGCAGGTCGATATCAACCGTACTACCGCGTTATTGGCATTGCCGCAGCCGATGTTTTCCACGTTAACCATAACAGAGCCGGTCAGGGTGCCGTCACTGACACAGGTAGCGGATGGGGTCACGCTGTTAACCCTTAGATCAGGCAAAGCCTGCGTATAGGTTTCGGTACGCTGGTTGTTGCTGCCGTCACATTCGCAGATAACGTTGCCTGCGTCTACCGCCGCGGTAAAATCACAATCGCAGTCGACGCAGTTGCCCCAGGGAGGGGTGACCGGGAAATTCACGGTAGTGGAAGCCCCGCTGCCTACGGGCACTAAAACGCTCTGGTTAGCGAAGGAGAGGCAGCCGTCGGTGTCCAATGACACCTGGAAACCCACGGCACTGCCGAATCCCTGGTTTTGCACCGTAACGGAGACAAAGCCGCCGATGCTGTCGAACGCACAGGTGATATTGCTAAAATCAATATCGGTGACGATAAGATCGGGCAGGGTGGTGGAATAGGTTTCCACGCGGTCGTTATTGGCGCCGTCACATTCGCACACCGCATCGGTAGGATCCGCATCGGCGGTAAACCGGCAGTCCTCTACTGTGCAGTCGGCCCAGGAGCCGGTGATGGGGAAGCTAACTATGGTGGATGCCCCGGCAGCTAAAGTGACTACGGTCTGGTTAACGAAGGAGAGGCAGCCGTCTGTTGTTAAAGACACCGGGAAATTATTGGCTGCCGCACAGCCGTTGTTAGTTACGATGACCGATACGCTGCCGGAGATGTTATCGCCGCTGCAACCGACCGGGGTAAAATCTATATCGCTGACTATCAAGTCGGGGATGGGGGTGATATAGTTAAAAGGACCGAAAGCGTTGTTTCCTTCATTGCACTCGCACACCGCGTCACCGAAATCCACATCGGTAACATTAAAAACATAAGGCGTCGCACAGGGTTGGCAGTCGGGAGCCCAACCGGTTGTGTCGATAGTGACTGTGGCCGTTCCGCCGGCAGCGATATTGGCGCTGTAGGTGCCTGTGCCGGTCCAGCCCAGGCCGTCGGTGATTTGTACGGTGAAATTGTTCACCGTATTGCCGTCGCCCTGATTCTGCACCGACACGGTTAGAGAACCGGGAACGCTGCCGTCGGCGGTACAAGCGATGGTGGGATTGATGGCGGTCACCACTAAGTCGGGCATTTGCAGTTGGGCGGCGGCGGCATTGGCCCAGGTGCCGTCGGTGCAGTCGTAAATGATGGAGGTGGGGTCGTTGTCTACCGCGTCCCCGGCAACACCGCAGCCCCAGATGGCCCGCACATTATTCTGCCGCAAAAGGGCAGTGCAGTCGGACTGGGGAGCATCGGGGTTCAATTGCCCGGTAATGGTAAAACTTCGTGAAGTGCTTCCGGCCAGGTTGGTGATTTCCCAGCCATAGACCTGTCCGCCCATGGCTGTGGCCGGAGTTCCCGAAGCCGGGGAAGTGTCGGAACTTACATAATCGATCCAATCGCCTAAGGTGTCTTCGATACGCACCACCTGGGCGTTACCGGTGCCGCTGTTGGTGACGGTGATGTTCCAGGTTTGGTTAGCGCTGCAATCCACCTGGGCGTTTAGCGGGGTTTTGGTGATGGAGAGATTCGGGAATTGGGCGGTGATGGCTTGGCTGTCGGATGTGGAGTACTGGGTATCCTCGCAGCAGTCATAATAGTACAGGTCGAAATCCATTTGCGCGGTGACAAAACAACTGGATGTAATGGAAAAAACCAGGGTCATGGTATTCCCGGCAGCCAGGGTATCGCACAGGTTGTTAGCTTTGCCGTCGGCATTGTCGGTGATGTCACGATAGATCAACTGGCTGCCGGCGATGGCGGGATCGGCAGCGGGGGCTGACCCGGCTCCGCAGTCGATGTTCGAAGACCCGCCATTATAGCTGATACCGGTGGGCAGTGTGATCACTAAGTCCAGGTTCTCGGCGGCGGTGGGCCCGGTATTTTGGATGGTAACGGTTAACTGGGCGCTGTCGCTGCAGGAATCGATGGAGGCCGGGTTCAGTGCAATGTTGAAGAAACCGACAGTGGGTTCCCGGGTGGGGGTATCGGTGTCGCCGGTGCCTGTAACTCCCAGGCACAAGGTGTTATCGGGCGGGTCTACCCCGGGTTTGGTGCTTGAAGAACCATCGGCTGCGCCGCAGCCCCAGTAGGCGGTGACGGTGTTGTCTAAATTGGCGCTGCAGGGTGGGTTGTCCGCCGCCGCAGTCAGCGTCAGGGTAACGGTGTCGTTATGGTTCACATTGCGCAGTTCCCAGGCCACCACCTGTCCCACATTGGTGCCGTTGTCCGAAGTAAAAGGCGGGCTGCCTAGGGAAGATTGATAGGTATAAGCGCCGCCCAGGACGTCTTCTACCCAAATGACGGGCAGGGTATAACCGCTGCTGTTTTGTACGGTAATCGTCCAACTCACCAGGGCGCCGCAGTCGATGGGATCGCCGGAACGGGTCTTGGTAACCAGGATGGTGGGTTCCCGGAAAGCCACGGTAAACACGCTGTCGGCATTGGTAAACACCTGTCCGCAGGGATTGTCGTAACTGGTGGAAAGGGTGACGTTTCCTCCGACAAAGGGACACAGCGCCGTCATGTCGAACTCTATATCGATGGTGTCGCCGGGATCGGAAACAGCCAGACCGGGTATCTCGCTGGTTGTCCATATTAGGGGCGAGGCGGTAGGATTAGGATCGTATACCGGGGCGGGGCCGTTCCAGCCGGTGCCGTTAACCTGCCAGCGGGTAGTGCCGGGAACATAGGTTAACCCGGGGGGTAGGGCTTCGCTGATTTGCAGGTTGTAACAGGTGGTCTGCCCGGCATTGCGCAGGGTAATAAAACCGCGGGGAGAGGCGCAGGCGTCTACCGGCGTCACCACTGTGTTGGTATTAACCAGCAGGGGAGCGGGGATTTCCACGGTGGCAGTGTCCGTTACGGGCGCCTGGCAGTCGCTGCCGGCGCAGCCCCAGGAGGAGGTGGCAGTGTTGGTCAGGTTGGCGCAGGAGATGACCTGGGCGGTAAAGGTGACCTCGCGCCGTTCCCCGGGAGCCATTTCGTCGATGGTGATGGTACAGCCGTTGACAGCGCCGCCGTTGTGGTCCTGGTCGGCGGTTATGGTAACGCCGGTCATGTTGCCCACCAGGGCGCCGACATAATCCAGCCCGCTGCCCAATAGGTCATCCAACCAGGCATAAAAGGCGCTGCCGGAACCGCGGTTGGTAAGGTAAATCTTCCAGACCACGGTATTGTTGTCGGCGTAATAGACTTCCGGGCTTTTTTCGATGAGCAGGTCGCCGCTCCTGAGGATACCCGGGGACGCGGAGGCGGCAGTGGAACAGGTGTCGTCATAGGTGGCGTCATCTGTACAGTTGTCGTCGAAATAGGCCGTGCCCGTCAGTTCTCCGCCGCTGCCGCAGCGCTTGCGCACGTCTACCTGTATGGCAGCGGTCTGGCCGCTGCCGGTAAAACCGTCGCCAAAATACCAGACGTAATCATTTCCCACGACGGCGGGTATGCAAGCGCTGGGCGCTACCGCGCCGCTGCACACTGTGGCAGTGGTGTCTACGATATAATAATTGAGGCCGGACAACACCAGGCGCACGTCCCGGGGATCGGCCAGGGTGGAGGTTTGAGACAGGGTCAGGGTGATGGTGTGGGTCTGGCATTTGTCTACTATGGTCCCCAGGCCGCCGATCGACAAACTCATGCCCGGCGGCTGCACCGTAACCACGGTGGTTTCCTGGATAACACCGTCCTGCAGGCACTCGCTGCCGGTGATGCCTAAGTCCAAACTGGACCAGGAATAAAAGGTGCCGCCGGCGCAGGCCGAAACTGTGGCCGGGGTGATGGTCAAGCTGTAAGTGATAGTCAGGTTCTTATTGGCCACCACATCGACGGCGCAGCCGGAAAAATCCAACTGCAGGCTGCCGCCGGGTGTAGTGTCCGTCACGGCCACACAAGCTGTGATGTCGCCGCCGTCGTAGAAAACGGACAAAGAACCGCCCACATAAGCCTGCTGGTTTTCGGCGTGTTCATCGAAAACCAGCGTGTCGAGAGTCATAGTCGCTCCGGCCAGGAAATCATAGGTGTTGGTGTACTGGACATTATTGCAGCGTTCAGCGGTGGCGGGTGCGGCGGTTTTGTTGGAGTTCACTACTTCTTCGCATTCGATGGCGCCGGTCTGCGAGGCCGAAGCGTTCATGGCGCAGCCGCAGCAGTCGGCGCCGCCGGCGGTCACCGAGTTGGTGAAATAGGTAAAACAAGCGGTATCGCACTGGCTGCGGTCCGGGGCCTGGATGATTATGTTTGTATTTAAAGTGGCCGGTGGGGTATATGTCCAGGTAACGGTACCGCCGCTGGCGCCGTCGCCGGTCGGTAGGGCGGAGGCGTCATAAGTTCCGCTGCCGGCATTTACTACGGTAAAACCGGCGGGGATGGTGTCAACCACAGTGATAAGCCCGGGGCTGCCGGATGGAGAACCGCAGGAGAGAGGGCCGCTGTAAGCAGAGGTGATAGTATAGGTTACCTGCTCATCGATCTGGATAGCTTCGCTGCCGCCGGTCTTGGTGAGGGATAGGCTGGTGGAACCGGCGGGGGCATTGATGGTGCTGATTTTTATGGGAGGATAAAAATCATTGTCGCATTCGTCTTTGTATCGGGTCTGCCAGACCAGGCTGCCGGAGGGGAAACTTGCGCCGCACCAGGTGCTGTATCTCAAATCGAAACTGAGATTATAGGAGTCCCCGGAATCACCGCCGGCTGCCAGGGGAACAGCCAGTTCAAACCGTTTATCCACACTATTATAGATGGCCCCGCCCGAAACATTGGAAACTGTAAGGCTCCCGAAATCGACAATAATATATACATCATCGGCTGTGCCGTCACCAAGGTTGGTAATAGTAAATGAAATATTCTCCGTATCGCTGCAATAGGTGAAATCTATATCGGGTGGGGTATATTCCAATAGCGGGGAACGGGGAATACGCAGCACCGAGGCGGTGGCTGTGCCACCGTCTACGGCTGTATTGAAACAATCGGTTACTAAATCGCAGCCCCAACGTACATCAGCGGTGTTTTCCAGGTTTTCGCAGGCGAAAACAGTGGCGCTAATATCGATGTTTACCGTATCGCCGGGGTTCATGGAAGCAAGAGCGGCTATTTCCGCGCTGCCCCAGGTGGTGGTCTGACCGGCATTAACACCGGCGGGAGTGGAAGACACATAAACTAATCCGGCACCGAGCACATCGGTAATCACCAGGTTCTCGATGATGCCGAAACCGGTGTTCTCCACGGTTAGGGTCCAGGTGACGTCCTGGCCGACTTCCTGGGGAATGACATTGGCCGTCTTTTTGATGGTGACGCCGCCGGGCAGCACCTGGATGCTGTGAACGCCGGTATCGTCGCAATCGGGGGTGCCGCCGATCTCATAATCGATGAGCGTATCGAGAGAGCCGGAAACAGCGTTACAGTCTGTTTCCAGGCTGAAAGTGATACTCAAGGTGCGACCATCGGCCAGGGTGTAGGCGGAACCGAGACAACTATCCATATCCCAGGTCAGGTAAGGCGCCGCCGGGACGGCGGCGCAGCCACCGGTATAGCCGCCGGAAATGGCGGGGTCCGCTGTGCATAAGGGGGAGGTGGGGGTGCCGCCGTCATCATCATCGATGAGGGCGGTACCGCCGACATAAGAGAAGCCGGTGAAGTTCTCCAACTTGACGGTAATTACCAGGTCGGTCAAGGGATTGCCGGAATTATTCAGCAGGTCGATAGTATAAGATTTGGTTTCGCACTTGTTGATGGTGCTGTCGCCGCTGATACCGATACTCTGCGATTGTAAAAAAAGCCCGTTTATACATAATATAATAGATATTAAAAATAATATCTCGACTGCTGCGGCTGCTTTTTTTACAGCGCCGGTTTTTATTTTAACTCTTGCCTTTACTTCATTTTTTGTTTTTGCTCTCATGGTTCTACCCCCAGGGTTCATTTTTTATCTTTTATAATTACTTTGATTCCCCGGAACTTTAAGGGGAAATCCGCCCGGTTTTGCCCTCTAAAAACAGTAATCTCTTTTTTTAGGGTTTTCCCGCTGTAGAGGATTTCGACAGTATGCTTGCCGGGTTCTAAGTTGGTAAAAACAAAACTGCCGGCCCGGCCCCGGGTGAGCAGCTTGCTGTCCAATTTGGCCCGGAATTCCATTAACAGGGCGTCCCCGCTGTCATAGGCCCGATCCCGGTTCTTATCTAAAAAGACCCGGCCTTCAAAACGGGCTGTGCCGACATCATCCTCCCCGGCAAATTTAAGGGCAAAATCCACGGTGTCGGAAAGTCCGTCGGACAATACTACTGCCCGGGGAGAAGGGGAGGCGAGGCGGTATTTCTCCGCCAGGGTGACGCGGTTGATGCCCAGGGCGCAGGCGCCGGGAAAAAGGTTTTCAAAGGCGTATTGCCCCAGGGCGTCGGTTAAAGTTTTTTCGCCGGTAGAGAGGCGCACTTCGATGCCGGGCAGCGGGGTGTCGGTCATGGAATAAAAGCTATCTCCGTCGCGGTCTAAATACACGGTGCCGTTTATACTGCTGTAAAAAATAAAACTGCCGGCAGATAGGTTGACAAAAGCGGAGGCTTCCAATCGCAAATCCTGGCCGCTGTTGTCCATGAGACGCAGGATGGCGCGGTTGACGTTTTTGCCCCGTTTGGCGGCGGCTCCGACTACCACCCGGTAACGCAGCACGATGGTTTCGCCGGGTTTTATGTCGGCCAGGCGCCATTCCAGGCGGCGCTTGCCGCGAGGTTCGGCAAAGGCCCGGTTATTCATAAGGCTGGATCGAGGCACATAACTAAATCCCTGGGGCAGGTGATCTTCTATTACCGGGGCAATAAGAAGCGATGAAGAACTATTGACGGCAGTGAGCCGGAAACGGATGATGCTTCCTACCCGGGACTGGGGCACGGCGCAGCTCTTATCGAAACGCACTCCCGAGATGGAGATAGGCGCGGCGCTGACCAGGGTGCTTACTGTGTTCGAAGCAGCGGTTTCTTCCAATTGGGCGGCTTTCAAAAAGGCGCTGTTGCTAATGCGGGTGCCGTTCAGGGTGTCGCTTTTGATCCGCGCTTCCAGGGTAATGACCTGCTGTTTGTGCGCCGCCAATTCGCCTTTCCAGGTTAATTCCCGGCTCCGGCGGGAAAAAGAAAGCTTAGCGCCGCCGCTCTGGCGGGCGGAAATAAATTCTAAATGGGTGGAGAGAAAATCGTTGAGTTCGATGCCGGTGAGGGGCAGGCTGGAGTTGTTTCTCAGGGTGATGCGGTAACGCAGGCTGTCTCCGGGTTTGGCTGTGGTTTTATCGACTGTTTTGGTTAATTCCACGGCCATTGTTTTAATGGCGTCGATAGTCAATAGGGCGGGGTTGGAGGTGATGGGCGCTTCGAGGCTGTCATGATAAATATAGGCGGTGTTGCCGATAACGCCAACTGGTACATCTCCTGCGACGCGCAGTTTAACGTCGAAAGAGATAACCGGCTTGCCCTTGAGGACGGCGAAGCGCCAGACTAATTTTTGCCCGGAACGGCGCAGCCGCACCGGGGCGTTGTCTCCTAAATACTCTAAATGGGGAGACAATTCATCCTGGATGGTTATGTCGCCGAACTCAGCGCCGGAGTTATTACGCAGGCGGATGGTCATGGTTATTTCGTCACCGGGCAGCGCGGCGGCGGGGGAGAAAGATTTCTGGATTTCACAATTAAGCTGCGGGGGCGTTTGGCCGTTTATGATTAAAATAACGTCGTAAGAGTGCTCGATGCCTCCACCCCGTCCGGAAATCGTCAGGGTATAGGTGCCCGCGGGAGTGGTAGGCAGCGTGTCTATCTCCAGCTTTGTCCTGCCGTTCCCTGTTTGGGTGATGGGATTGACGGTAAAGCTGCCGCTCGCCCCCTCCGGCAGGCCGGATACAGTCAGGTTCACCGGGCTATTATAATTCCCGGTAAATTGTACGGTTACCTGGTAATGAGTACTGTCACCGGCATCTATCGTACGTGCCGGCGGAGTCACCTGTAACCGGAAATCATCTGCCTGCGCTCTCTGACTGCCTGCGCCCGGAAAAATAGGCAGCGCTGCCGCCAGTAAAAAGAATATAACTATCATGCCGGAAACGAGACCTAAACCTTTGTAGTTTTTTTTATTCATGGTTCTACACTCCTAAACATTTTTCTAACTTAAAAAATTGCCACCAGCTTAAAATAACCCACTGTAGAACGGTAATCCTCGGCGGAATTATAAATATCCTCGAAGTCGATCAACTCCATGCCTACGCCTATGCGGAAATGACGCAGCAAAAGATAACCCAATTCGGCGGCAGCGGCATATTTGCGGTTCTCGATAGGACCCCAAACTTTAAGCAGCTTATAATTGGCCAGGAACTCGAAGCGTTTGGTAAACATCACTTTAACGCCGTGCACCGCGGCCAAAGCATTGCTGCGGGTACGGTCCAGGGGGGGGTAAAGTTCCAGGTTAGTGTCGTAACGCCACTGCGAGTAAAAATTCAGGAAATCCCTGGGCCGCCACAAAAACCGGAAACTCAACTGCTCTTCCGAACGTTCGTCTAAAGAGAAGGGGGCCGGGATTTTGTTTTCTTCCCTGCCTAATTGACGATAGTAACGCAAGCTGATACTCATGCGCTTAAGCGGTGTGCCGAAAAGATAAACAGACCATAACCGGCGCCGGCCTTCATTTTCCTGCCGCCGGTTCACCTGCACTTCATAACGCGCCATGCCGCGGAATTTTTTCGTTTCTATACCGCCGCCTAAAGAGAGGATGCTGTTTTTCGCGCCGCCGTCATCAGCGCTGCTTTCCTCGCGGCGGAAACGGGAATCTAAAAATAAACCTTTATAAACATGGCGGCGGATACCTACTTCATAGATGTCGGCATCCAGTATGCCGCGATCTTCATCCCGGTTGAAAACGGTCTCTTTGCGGTAAGCGGCGAAATAGCCTTCGGTGCCGGTGAGATATTCGGCCAGCAGGGAATAGGTTTGCCGCCGGAGATCACTGTTCAGGTCGAGAAAATCAGCGGCCCAATCACTTCTAAAATCAACCTGTACAAACACTTCGCCTTTGGAGAGGCGCTTCACCCGCTGCCGTACGCCTAACAGCAGGTCGTCTACGCGGGCGTCTTTGCCGGTTTTGTCCCGGTCATAACCCCACTCCCGGCCGATTTTTCCCCAGGCTTTGGTGCTTTCGCCGTTGTGGAAAGCGGAGGTATAAACCGTGTCGGTTTGTAAGCCGGTGCTCGATTCCCGGCGCGTACCCGTGCCCAGGCTGAAGCGGTTGACTTTATCTTCCCACTCTAAGAAACCGTGGATCTCTTTCTCGTCTATAGATAGGCGGGCCAATGAAAAAGGATATAACTCGGCGCCTAAATTGCGGGAAAACTGGAAAGGAGAAAGAAAGACGTTTCGTTCCGCATAAGATGGAAAAACCTGGAACAGGCTGTAACCGAAGTCAAGCTGGCGGTTGGCAAAAGTGGGAAATTCGCTGTCTAATTTCCAACCGTTAAAGAAAAACTTCAGCTTGGGCAGGATGGTGAGGATACCGCCGCCGAAATAGGCGGTGCGGCTTCCTGCCGCTGGGTCGGAACTGGTAGAAAATTCACCGAAAAAAGTGAGCGGTTTGCTGTCGATGTTGAGACCGAAAGAATAAATGCCGCGGCGATTTTTAAAGATGTCGCCGATGTCCTGGTTTTTGTCGGCGTCGGCGATGTATGAGAAGGTGAGCCGTACCGGTTCGATAGGTGAAAGGAAGGCGCGCAGCCCCATCACGGCCCGGGAAAAACTGCCTGCTAAAGATTCGAACTGGTAACTGATTAGGATAGACACCGGGTTGCCCATTTCGTCATAGGAGTAGAGGGGATAGCTGAAGAGCAGGGAACCGCGGTCATAGTCGATGAAATAATCCCGGTTACGCACTAAGGGCTGGCGTTTGATTTCTAAGTCCGGGTTGGTGGCGCTGCGGGAAACCAGGAAAACAACCTCGCTGCCGCGGATGATAGGCGAGTCTCCTAAGTAGTAGGGACCTGCGCCGGCGTCGGCGAATAGCTCTTCTATGCCCGATTCGCCCCTGGACAAACCGGCCAGCACTTCCACGCCGAAGCGTTCCGTGCGGACGCCCAACAGGCCGCCGCGAAAGGGATGATAGTAGCGGGAAAAAACCGAATCCAACATCACGCCCATGCGGTAATCGCCTGCCGACAGGTAGGTTTTCTCATTGCCCACATTAAACAGGAATTCCAAAGGTGGTTCTGTGATGCGGTTTTCCGGGTCATAGTTGAGATGCCCGTTGATGGTATACCTGCCGTGCCCCAGGGTGCCGTCTACCATGAAAGAGGCCCGTTCCCGGGTGGAAAGCTCCGTGGGCAGGCCCAAATCGCTGTAGCGAAAACGAATGTCGCTGCCTTTCACGCTGGTCCAGTTGAGACGCAGCATGCCCAGGCCCATCAAAAAGATTCGGTCTTTCTTCTCCTGTTTCTTTTCGGCGGTGGTGACGAGCTGCACGTCCCGGCGGCTCACGTAGCCATATTCGACAGGGGGATCACCGGGAATCTTATGGGGCAAAAGAACACGGTACCAGTTATCCGGTTCTTCTTTTACTTCTAAGAGGGTGCCTTTATGCACCTGCATCAACACCTTGCTGTTGGAGTCGGGTTTTTCCAGCAGATCGGTACGTTCTTTAATCACTTTCACCTGCAGAGCGGCAGCCTGCAGGGTTAAGCTCAAAACCAAAACAGTTACAAAAATTAGATGTAAAGTTCTGTTATTCATTTTCGCTTTTACCTTACCGATTATTTAAAAAGATGGGGATTAATTTTAGATACATTCCCGGGGATAGAGATCAACGGTTCTCTCTTACGCAGAGGACACCAAAACACCAAAACGACTCCAGCGAAGCCTGCCGGTTCCTTCTAATCATATTGCCTCATTTTCAATAGGTGCTACTATCATTATTCCAGTATGAAAAAATATTATACCCCAAAAAAAATTGTCTGTCTATAACTATTGTCTCAAAATACATAACAATTGTCTCAAAAGTGTATAAAAATTACTCACAAAAAAAAATTTTTTGCACCGCCTCCAAAAAACTGGTGGAAATATAGTTTACATTATTTACTGAAAATTTTTATGGCCACTATCCAGGTGGATTCCTATTTAACCATCCCTGAGACGAATCAGCGGCAGCCTAAATTCACCTCAAATAAAATTATATTTTTGCCGGCCGATTACGAATTCATGGCCGAAGGAGCCACCTGCGGCACAAGCGCAGCAATTCTCTTTTTATCCATTC
>JAGLSW010000610.1 GCA_023135565.1 Candidatus Aminicenantota bacterium
CTTGACAAAGGGGTCCACTTTAGGTGGTGAGCAGGGAACGAATGCGGTTTGCAACATCCTTTTTAAAATGCGAGTCGGGCAGTTCATCTAAACCGTCGAAGAGCAGTATTGTTTGTCCCGATTCTAAGTAGTATTCAAAAAAGCTTAAATCCGCGCTTTTTAGGTTGAAGTCATCTTGAATACTCTTCAAAATATAGTCTATTAAAGAGATACTTCCCTTTTTTTTGATTTCATCGGCAAAGCGACGCAGCGTAATGAGGATGGGCAGACGCTTGTCCGGTTTTGCTTTGCAGCGTTTTTGTAAGGCTTTGGAACCGCCCACTAAGGTTAGGAAACGCAGCAGTGTGGATTTTCCCGAACCGGGATCGCCGAGCACCACATGACGGGCAGCAGGTTTTAAACATGAAAGGGGGTTCACCGGGGTCACGTTGGCATCGTCTTCGTCCACCTCTTCCGGCACGGCGCTCAAAGGTATATAGATATGCTCTATGGGCACCCCCCGGGTCGCCTCCTGCTTATACACCGACATGCCTACGAACTCGATATCCCCGTACCAGGTGTTCAGGTTGTCGTTGTATTTTATCCTGGTTGCCTGGATGGTTTCTCTTCGCGCCGCCCCCTCCGGCATCAGTTCCGGGTAATAAAAAAGACAGATAGAGGGCGTATCGAGAAAAAGAGCCAGCAGTTTTTTGTGTCCCCAATGTTCGATCTCGAATTTAAGTTTTAGTTTTTCCCGCAGGGACTCGAACCAGCTCACATCGCCGCCATCTTTGCGTGTGGCCGATTCTGTTAAATCTTGCGGTGTTAATAATATCCAATTCTTGAGCTTTAGTTTCTTTTGATTTTCCGCTGTTCGTTGAAGAGATTCGATGATTTCGCGGCGGTGTTTATCGCTTAAAGGCGAAGGATAGAATTTGTACTGGTAACCGGTTTTACCATGTTTCCTGATTACATCGCTTTCGAAACTATCAAGCCCGTAATAGTCTCCTGATGAATCGTCGAAAAGCGTTATTTTCTTTCCTGCCCGCCGTGCCTCATGAAAAAGCAAAAGATCGATGATGCGGGCGAACTCTTTTCCACCCTCTGTTCCTTTGGGCAGTATGTCATATAATGTTTTGACCTGCGGCAGCCTTTTTACTATTTTATCAGCCATAATAAACTCCTGCGTATCCCCGGACTTCCCGGCTGCTTTATTTTACCATAAAATAGCCCCCTTTAAAAATGATTCGGATTTTTTTTCGATTTCAACTTTGGTAAACTTTGGCGTATCTATAGTATATATGTAGTAGGCCCCCGGGCAAAAAAGACAAAATCTACCCGGCCCCAGAACCCGGACGAAGCAAAATCCTCGCCCCGTCCAACGCAGGCAATCTTAACCGGCTGCAGCACCTTCTTCGACAGAAGGATCGGCTATTCTTCTCCCTGTAGCCCGCGGACGCTGCCGGGACACCGACTCTTTCCAGCACCTGCGAACTCGACCCCAGCGCAAATTTACACACCTGGAAAAACTCGACCAACCAGTCGAAAAGCGCATCAAAAGCCCGATTACGCTCACCGGTGGTTTCCCGGGGCGGCTGAATGAGCCCGCGGAAATCGAAGAAAGGAAACTTTTTTCCACAAAAATTAAAAAAAAAGTTGAAAAAATCCCATTTTTATACTATTAATAAGGTCTTAGAAATATATACGAGGCTTCAAACTCTGCTGAAACCCTCGTTTATCGCGGAGCAGCGAGGGTTCCCGCCAATCTAAAGGTATCCCCTGTCAAAAAAAATAAAAAAAAGTCACTTTGGGGGTTGACCTCGGCGAAAAATTATTGTATACTCAGCATGTTTTTCACAGGTTGTGAAAATCAGGATCTTTGAAATCTGAATAGAGTGAGTTTTGTTTTGCCAAGAAACAAAATCGTACAACTGTACACAATAAATTTGAAAAAAATTTATGAAAAAAATAAAGCTAGATTAAACTGGAGAGTTTGATCCTGGCTCAGAACGAACGTTAGCGGCGCGCTTAACACATGCAAGTCGAACGAGAAA
>JAGLSW010000611.1 GCA_023135565.1 Candidatus Aminicenantota bacterium
AGTCCAAACAGGACCCGGTAAAAATTAAATCCGTTCCAGGCGGATATAAGAGTGAAACCGAACGCTATAAAAGCAAAAAGCATACTCACGGTCAACAATCCCGGCCTTTTTTTTATGCTGTCTGTCGTTTTCTTACTCATAATCATTTCCTCCTTTTTTTATAAAAACAATATATAATATAATTATTGCATTCTGTCAACATAATAAAAATAAAAATTTCAAAAATTTGCCGGTTTGCCTATAATACAGGAATAAAGCAGGACAAAGCCATCAAAAGGAAATATTTTCGACTATCAGCAATATATCCGCCCACCCATAAAGACCTCAAACATGAAATCCTGTTTTTGATATAACAGCATATTACAGGAAGATATAATGCGAAATCTATCGCTTAAGACCGGGTATAGAGTGATTTCCCAGGATTAAATCAGAGCGTTCGTGCGGGCGTTCTGAAATAAATATTATTTTTATGTTGACAAAATAACATTTTTATATTATATATTAGTCCTGGAGGTACTAAGAAAATGAACGAACAAAAATTGAAACTTTTTGCGGTTGTAGCAAGTATGATGTTTTTCGGCGCCTGCACTGTAAGCCAGGCGGTCGATACATTCTTTATTGCGGGGTGTATAGGCTTTGCCTTAGCCATAATAGGATGGATTTTCAAAAAGAAGATAACAGAATTTATTAAAAAGATCATCAAGGGCAAAACCGCATTCTTCCTGGTTATTTTCCTGGCATTCCTGGTTCTTGAAGAAAAAGGATTCGCCCAAACAGTAGATCAAATCGATTTCTCGCCTGCTGTCGGTACATTCAAAAAAATATTGTGCGATTTTTCAAAAATAACAGCCGGAGCCTGCGGCTTTTACGGGTTGACCCGCGTCGGCTGGCTGTGTGTCAACGAGGAAAGATCAACGGGCACCTCTTTTGTTTATGCTGTTGTCGGTTTTATCCTGGCAATTATTGCAGTCGGCTTATTACAGTTCAATATGTATTAGGTTATTACAATGGAAAACAAAATATACAATGAACTGAATCGAGAACCCCTGGTTTGGGGCGTTCCCTTTGCTTCGTTAATGATCAATGCTTCCTTACTGGTCCTGTCTTCATGGGCTTTCATAAATTTATTCGTCGTGTGGAAGGGGATAATCCTGGCCTTTGCTTTGAATGTTGCTCTATACCTTGTGCTGCTCCTGTATACAAAAGTGGATAAGATCGAGTTCTACGGCAGGTTCCAGCGGGCTATCGAGAAAAACATCGACTCTCTAAGCAAATCCTCACAGGTATTGGTAATAAAATGATCTCTACATTTGAAACAATCAGGCTGTTTCGCAAGATGAAATTCAACCAGTGCCTTGCAGACATCATCTTTATGGTGGATTTTGTGATGCCGGATAAACCGGTCATTATGAATAAAGACGGAACGGTATTCGCGGTTTTCGAGATTAACGGCATAGAATACGAAAGCCTGGAACCCTCAGAGATCGACGATATAGAAAAAGAGATCAGGGTGTTTGCTGAAATCATAAAAGAAGACGTTACCATTACCAACTATTTTACCAGGAGAAAAGGCGATAAACTGAGCCTGA
>JAGLSW010000612.1 GCA_023135565.1 Candidatus Aminicenantota bacterium
CCGGCAGGGCCGCCGGAGGCTAAGAGGGTGTGTGCGCTGCACCCCTGGAGGCAATAAAAAATGTATGAAATAAAAACACAAGCAAAAGGATTAGTGGCACATGGAGTCAGTACTTGCGCCGGCTGCGGTTTGGAACTGGCTATCAGGAAAATATTGGAAATATTAGGCAGTAACACGGTAATTGTCATTCCTCCCGGGTGCGCCGCTCTTTTTTCCGGTTTTGGAAAAGAGACCGCCCTGAGGATACCCGGTTTCCAGGGTAATTTAGAGAATACCGCCGCCTATGCAGCCGGGATCAAGGCTGGGTTTGAAGTCCAGGGCAGGGATGATGTCACTGTTTTGGCTTTTGCCGGGGACGGTGCGACTGTAGACATCGGTATCCAGTCTCTCTCAGGAGTGCTGGAAAGAGGAGATAAGGTCTTATATATTTGTTATGATAATGAAGCTTATATGAACACCGGCATCCAGGGCAGCGGTTCCACTCCATTAATGGCGGCCACCAGCACCACTCCGGCAGGCAAAGCCGGTCCCAGGAAGAACATGGTAGAAATCGCCGCCGCTCATAAGATTCCTTATGCTGCTTCTGCATCCATCGGTTATATCGATGATCTAAAAAAGAAAGTAACCAAAGCCAAAGCAGTGGATGGTCCTACCTATTTGCATATTCATGTGCCCTGTCCCACCGGTTGGGGTTTTGATCCTGCCCTGACTATCCGGGCTGCGAAAGCCGCCGTAGAGACCGGGGCCTGGCTGCTTTATGAAATAGAAAAGGGCAAAAAGAAATTGAATCGCAAGATAGATAAATTAAAACCCGTGGAGGAATATTTGCAGCTCCAGGGCAGGTTTAAGCATATTACCGGGGCTGATATTAAGCGTATCCGGCAGGAGATAGAAAATAATATCTCCGCTTTGCTGCGCAGTATCGATTGAGCAAAACTTAGCTTTGCCAGCAGCTTTAAACACTTCCGGGTTCTAACAGAGGAGGAAAAATGAAAGAAAAAAATTATTTAATCAACAATCGTCTTTTTGATTCTTATCTCGAGAGGATGAATTTTTTAAATGAAGTCAGTATCGATTATCCCGGAGCCATCTCTTTCGGCTCGGGAAGACCGGACAAGCATTTTTTTAATGTGCAGGGAATCATCTCCTGTTTTCATGATTTTGCCGCGTCGGAGGGGAGAAGCGAGCAGGAGACAGCGGAATTTTATGATTCTTTAGGTCAGTATAACAAGACCAAAGGAATCATAAACGACAGCATAGCAAAGCTGCTGCAAAACGATGAGAATATAAAAATCGATCCCGAAGATATTATCCTCACCGACGGCGCCCAGGAAGGGATGGCGGTTATCATCAACACCCTTTTCGAGAACCGGGAGGATGTACTGCTGGTCAGTGATCCCTCTTATATCGGTTTTGTGGGCTATGCCAAAATCTACGGCGTACCGATTTTCCCGGTTAAGCGGGAGAAAGATTGTATCGACTTAGAGCATTTAGACGCATCTATCCGGCAGTTGAAAAAGGCAGGCAAGAACCCCAAAGTTCTTTATGAAGTCGGTGATTTCCACAATCCCACCGGCGCTTACATGCCCTTAGAAAAGCGGGAAGCCCTTATCGAACTGGCGGAAAAGCACAATTTTTTAATAGTAGAGGACAATCCTTACGGTTATTTTATTTACGACACCCAAAAGATTCCTACTCTTAAAGCCTTAGACCGTTATCAGCGGGTGATTTATTTAGGTAGTTTTTCTAAGACTATATTCCCTTCTATCCGGCTCGGTTATATCGCTGCGGACCAGGAAATCAAGCATCGCGGCAGGAAAATAAAACTGGTTGAAGAGTTTAAAAAAACCAAGAGTTTTACTACTGTTAATACGTCCACCCTGCTGCAAGCAATGGCCGGCAGTTATCTACACAAGCAGGATTATTCATTGGTTAAACCTTGTGAAAAAAAGATCGCCGCATTACGGCAGAAGAGAGACACCATGATCGGGGTTTTGGCAGACCGGTTCGGAGATACCGGCCCTTATGCAGGAAAGGTTAGTTGGAATAAACCTGCCGGTGGTTTTTTTCTTGTAATCGATTTACCTTTTAAAGTAACGGAAGATCATTTGAGGAGATGTGTAGAGGATTATTCTGTCATATTTTGTCCCATGTCTTTTTTTTGTTTAAATGAAGAAGCGGGAATTAACCGGATCAGGCTTGCTTTTAGTAATCTTTCCCCCGACAAAATCGAGCAAGGCATGGAGAAACTATCTGCTTTTATCAAGGCCCACTAATGCTTTTGCCGTACTACCGGCAGGGATATTTGTTTGAAGAAAAACCATTAGGAGTAAAACAATGATAGATAAAGATACTTTTGACAGGTTATGGCTTGCTGCCGGCCAAAAAGTCGAAGAAAGAAAATATTGGCTGGAAAAATTAGCCGGGGAACTGGTGAAAAGCAGCTTTCCTACTATTTATAAAGAGTCCGGGGTTACAAAAAAATCTGAAGATGCCCAGGAGGCCCCCCGGTCAGTTAAAGATAGAGATGCGGTAGAACTTATTTTTTCCAGGGAACTGTCTGCCCGCTTAATAAAGTTAAGCACCGCTTCCGATATCAGGCTTCATATTGTGCTGACAGCGGTTTTGACCCTGCTGCTGGGAAAATATACGGGCAATGATGATATTTTGACTGCATCTCCCCTATTGAAGTCGGATGCCGATGAAGATAAAGGTGAAAGCTTAATCAACAAAGTTTTGATTTTGCGGAACGCTTTAACAGCAGGGATGAGTTTCAAAGAATTGCTGCTGCAAGTAAGGCAGACCCTGGTAGAAGCCGATGAACATCGCCACTACCCCATAGAAGTGCTGTTAAAACAGTTGAATTTATCCGGCCCTCCTTTTGCCGCTGCCCTGCTGTTGGAGAACATCCATGATAGAGAGTATCTTTCTCTTGTAGAGCCGGAGGTTATTTTTTCATTTTCGAGAAGCGAGGATTCGATTTCGGGGCAGGTGGAATACAGTGCTTCCTCTTATGATAAAGGGACAATCGAAAGGATTGCCGGTCATTTCCGGCGTTTAGTCGAAGTAGTGCTCGACAGTCCGGAGATACAGGCAGCGGAGGTGGAACTGCTGTCAACGGAAGAGAAAAAACAACTATTAGTCGAATTTAACCATCCGCAGGAGGAGTTCCCGGTGGATAAAACCATCCCCGGGTTGTTTGAGAAGCAGGTTGTCAAAACCCCGGATAATATTGCAGTAACCGGGATACCGGGGAGCGAAACAAATGCTGTTCTCAGCTACCGGGAATTAAATGAAGAAGCCGGTAATTTAGCGGCATTATTAGTAAAAAAAGGCGTACAGCCCGGAGATATCGTAGGCTTAATGGTGGAACGCTCTATAGGGATGATTGTAGGCATAATCGGCATATTAAAATCAGGGGCTGCTTATTTGCCCATCAATCCTAAGAGTCCTGGGGTGAGAACTGCTTATATGCTGCGGGATTGCAGCGCTGCTCTGCTGCTTACTAGCGGTAATTTGTTTAAAGAAGCTGCCGGGTTGGGTGATTGGCAAGGAGAGACAATATTTATAAATGCCCCGGATGAGTTTAAAACCGGGGTTGAGGCTCAGGTTGAGGTCGATGAAAAAAAGGGGACAGGCAATCATGATGCGAGCCTCACCCGGAAACGAATGAAATTAAGTAAAAGTTTTGATCAAACTTTTTCAAAAGTTTGGCCGCCGGCAGGGCCGCCGGAGGCAAGGCAAAGTAATGTCATGACAGGCCAGTTCACACATTTGTCCTCTTCGTCCTATCCGGCCTATATCATTTACACCTCCGGTTCCACCGGGATTCCCAAGGGGGTGCCTATTACTCACGGCAACTTCTGTCCCCTGATGTTTTGGGGTTATCGACACTCAGGCTTAGGCCCTGGAGACAGGGTGATCCAGAATCTTTCCTATTATTTCGATTGGTCCGTATGGGAGATATTCATTGCCCTGACAAGCGGTTCCGGGTTGTACATGATTAACGAAGAAATTTTACTCACCCCGGGAGCAGAGGTGAATTTTATACTGGAAAATAAAATCACCGCGCTGCACATCACCCCCACCCAGTATCGCTATTTGATCGATGTAGGCAAGAAGTTGGATACTTTAAAATACCTGGCTATCGGCGCCGAAAAATTAACCTATGACTTACTGGTACGCAGTTTTGAATCGGTTAATGAAGACTGCCGGGTATTTAACATGTACGGCCCCACCGAAGCCACCATCATGGCCGCCGTATTAGAGATCGACCGCGCAATAATCCCAGGTTATAAAGAGTTGTCCAGTGTGCCTATCGGGGAGACCATAGCCAATACATCCCTGCTGGTATTGGATAAACACATGAAGCTCTGTCCTATAGGAGTTACCGGGGAATTGTATATCGGTGGAGACGGCCTTTCGCAGGGTTATTTGAATAATCCCGGGCTCAGCGCGGAAAAGTTCATAACAGCCCCAGCTTTCAGTATTCAGCTTCAGCCCGGTCACCCCTCACCCCTCACCCCTCACCCCTCACCCTTCACTATTTACCGTACCGGCGATAGGGCCCGTTGGCTGCCCGACGGCACCGTGGAATTTTTAGGCCGGGTGGATTTCCAGGTAAAGATCAGGGGCTACCGCATCGAGCCGGGCGAAATAGAGAATCGTTTATTGAACCATCAGCAGGTCAAAGAAGCCTTAGTCATGGCCCGGCAGTATGAGAATGGTGAAAATTACCTCTGTGCCTACATCGTGGCACAGCAGGCGGAAGGTATCCAACGGGGCGCGGCTGAGGCTGTGCAGAGCGATAAAAGCGGCGAACAAAGCCGGGAACTTTCCCCTGCGCACTTACGGGAATATTTATCGGCTCAATTGCCCGATTACATGGTGCCCTCTTATTTTGTTTTTTTAGATAAAATGCCCTTAAGCCCGAACGGCAAGGTTGATCTTAAGGCCCTGCCGGAACCGCAGGTTGGCCGCGGCACGGTTCCCTATGCGGCCCCCCGCGATGACACAGAGAAAAAATTGGCGCAGATATGGTCTGAGGTATTGGAATTAGACGAAGCGCCCGGCATAGATGATAATTTTTTTGAATCAGGCGGTCATTCTTTGAAAGCCACCACCCTGACATCAGCCATTTATAAAGAATTTACAGTTAACATCGAGATCCAGGAAGTCTTTCGCCAGCCTACCGTCAGGGAACTGGCCCGGCTGGTGAGAGGACTCGAAGAACTCGAATATGCAGCCATTACTCCTGTAAAAGAAGAAGAACATTATGCACTTTCCTATGCGCAGCGCCGTTTGTGGATATTATGCCAGTTCGAGGAAGATTCCACTGCCTATAATATGCCGCTTGCCCTCACCATTTCCGGCGACCTCGATGTTGAGGCTTTCGAGCGGGCATTACAGGCCCTAATAGAACGTCATGAGAGTTTGCGCACAGTATTTGTTACTGTAGATGGTGACCCGCGCCAGAAAATTATTAATATAAAAGATTTCGAGTCTACTATAGAACAGGTGGATTTACGCAGCCTCGAGGAGAAAGCAAGACAGGAGGAGGCCAGGAAACTCTACACAGCAGCGGCCAACCGGGTCTTTGACCTGGAATCCGGCCCCCTGTTTCTCTTCAAATTAGTGAAAATAGAAGAAAAGAAATATATATTCATTTATAATATTCATCACATTGTGAATGACGGCTGGTCCCAGGGCATTATAAGCCGCGAACTGGTTACTTTATACAATTGTTTCTCGAGAGGCGAGGAGAATCCCCTGCTTCCCTTAGAACTGCAGTATAAAGACTATACCCATTGGCACAACCGTTTGATAGAAAGTGGGGGTTTTGCTGAATCGCGGGATTATTGGTTGGAAAAATTCAAAGATAAACCCAACGGCACAGAATTGCCTTTCGATCACCCCAGGAAAGCGGTGCAGACTTTTAACGGCGGCAGGGTTTCTTTTGTTTTCGACGGGCAGAAAACCTCGAAATTATTCCGTATAAGCCAGGAAGAGGATGCCACTCTTTTTATGGTTCTTTTAACCCTGGTAAATGTATTTCTTTACAGGTATACAGGTCAGTCGGATATCATAGTCGGCGCGCCCATAGCTAACCGCAAGCGTCCTGAATTGAGTAATATTGTCGGTTTCCTGGTGAACACCCTGGTCTATCGCTGTGAAGTAAACCCGGCTCACTCTTTCAGACAGCAGTTAGCACAAGTAAAACAGGAAGCCTTAGATTGTTACCGTTACCAGGATTATCCCTTCGATTTATTGGTGGAGCAATCGGACTTAGAAAGGGATATGAGCCAGTCGCCCTTGTTCAATGTGATGTTGGCTCACAATAATGCGGCAGCAGAAGACCTGGAATCCGCATTTGAAGGTGTGCACATTTCCGGATATGAATACAGCGATGATTTTAATATGAGTAAATTCGATCTAATCTTTTTTATGGATGAAGTTGGAGACCGGGTGCAAACCCGCATCGAATACAACAGCGACCTGTTTGAACGCAGCGCCATCGAACGCATGGCCGGGAATTTTATGACTTTGGTAGACCATGTAGTGTCGGACGCCGCTGTCACCGTATCCGGTCTGAACATCACAACCGGCAGCGAGTATGACAGGGTGACTCGCCTTTTTAATGATACTCGTTGTGAGTTCTCTCCTCTTACCCTCCAGGAAATTTTTGAAAAACAGGTAGAAAAAACACCCGGGAAAATAGCGGTAATAGGCATAGCAGGGGGAAATTACAAATCACAAAATACAAATTACAAAATCCCCGGCGGGAGCGGCCCAACAGGAATTCCAAATTCCGAATCTCAAACTGCAAAGAAGAGCCGACCCGCGGTTATCACTTACCGGGATTTGAATAAAGAAGCCAACCGCTTCGCTCACTTTCTCCGTGAAGAGCATCAAGTGAAATCTAACTATGTGATAGGCGTTTCCATGGACCGTTCTATCGAAATGATTATCGTACTGTTGGGGATTATCAAATCCGGGGCGGCTTACCTGGCCGTAGACCCCACCTATCCAGCCGACCGCGTCGCCCATGTGCTGGCAGACAGCAAAGCGGCGCTGTTGGTCAGCGATAAAATGAGACCGGAACTGTTTGCCGGTTACGCCGGAGAAATCCTGGATATTACAGTATTGGCGGATAAAATCGCGGAGAAATCCAGCCGCAATCCTACTGTGGTGAATCAACCCGCGGATATCCTCTATGTGAATTACACTTCCGGCTCTACCGGCACACCTAATGGCGCCATGCTCTCCCATGACTGCCTCACCAATTTGATCCGCTGGCAGAACGAAAAAACCGCCATCGACTGCTCTATGCGTGTCCTGCAATTTACTTCTATCAATTTTTGTGTCTCTTTCCAGGAAATAATGGGCGCTCTCACCAGCGGTGGCGAACTTCACCTGATCGGCGATATCGAGCGCCAGGACATCGATTACCTGATGAGTTTTTTGAGTGAACAGCAGATCGAAGTCCTCTTCCTACCTTTCTCATATCTTAATTTTTTATTCAACGAATCGGGGCGTTGGGACAGGGCTTTTAAACACAACCTGGAACATATCGTTACAGCCGGTGAGCAGTTGAAAATCACCGCCGGGTTGAAACGTTTTTTAGACGCCAATCCCCACATACAACTGCATAATCACTACGGTTCCACGGAGATGCATGTGGTGACCTCGTACACTTTAGATGCCTCCACTGCCGCCCGCACCCCCATCCCCCCGGCAGGCAAGCCCATCAGCAATATAAAAATATTCATACTGGACGAGTTTTTTAATGTGGCGCCGCTGGGTGTATATGGAGAATTGTGTGTGGCCGGCAGTTTGGAATTACCGGGTTACATCGATAACGAAGAACTAACCGCGGAGAAATCGATTAGCTGCCCGCGATTATCGGACGTCAAACTTTACCGTTCCGGTGACATCGGCCGCTGGCTGCCTGACGGCAATATCGAGTTAAGGGGCCGTAAGGACTTTATGGTAAAAGTACGCGGTTTCCGGGTGGAACCCGGTGAAATCGAGAGTAAAATACTGGCCGTCGAGAAAGTACGGGAGTGTGTGGTGGTAGTGAGAGAAGACGAGGCCGGGCAGAAATACTTAGTAGCCTATGTGTCGCTGGAAAACATCGAAGCAGCGCAGATCAAGCGTATCATCACCAATGAATTGCCCCAATATATGATTCCTAAGATTGTGGTTCTCGAGAGTTTGCCCCTGATGCCCAACGGCAAAGTGGACCGGGAGCAGCTCCCGGACCCGGATTTAAGCGCGGAAGAGGATCGCGTTATCGTACCTCCGGGCAATGAAGTGGAGCGCAAACTGGCGGCAATCTGGTCGCGTTTAATAGGTATAGAAGTAGAACAGGTCAGTATAGATGATAATTTCTTCGAGTTAGGCGGGCATTCTTTGAAAGCCACCATTATGATGGCGGAAATCCACAAAGAACTGGAAGTAAAAGTAGATTTGGTAGAGATATTCAAAGCTCCCACTATCAAGGAAATAGCTTCTTTAATCGATGACATCCGTTGGTTGAGTCAAGGCCGGGCGGAAAGCGGTCAAGAAGTGGAGGAGGTAATAATATGAGTACTACACGTTTATTTTCCAGGCTTAAAGAACAGGGAATCATTCTTCACTTAGTGGAGGATAATCTAAAGATTGCCGCCCCGGAAGGGAAGTTGACAGCAGCCCTGTTGGCGGAAATAAAAGCGCAGAAAAGCGAAATCATCGAGTTTTTAAAGAAGCACATTCAAAAGCAGGAAAAATTCGCCGCCATAGAGCCTGCGGCGGAGAGAGCGTATTATCCTTTATCTTCCGCCCAGGAACGGTTATACATCGTACACCATATGATGGAAGAGAACATATCCTACAATATGCCTGCTGTGATGGAATTAATAGGCCCGGTAGAAAGGGAAAAGATGGAAGCCGTTTTTCGTGGTTTGATCGAACGTCATGAAAGTTTGCGCACCTCCTTTGCAGTAATAGATGAGCAGCCGGTACAGGAAATCCACAGCCCCGAGGAAATCGAGTTTGAAATCGAATATTATGATTTAGAGAAAAAAGGGGACAGGCAAAAAGATGATTTACACTCTGCGCCCCATGTGGTTAAAGAAGCCCCTGAGAGTGCAAACGAGAACACCCCTCATCACTCATCACTCATAATTCATAACTCAGTCCTCGAGTTTATTCGCCCCTTTGATCTTGCTTCAGCCCCACTTATAAGAGCAGGATTAATAAAAATAGGAGAAGAAAAACACCTCTTAATGGTGGACATGCATCATATTATATCTGACGGCACATCGATAGGCATACTGACCGGGGAATTTGCCGCACTTTATGGAGGGCAGGATCTACTGTCTTTAAAGCTCCAATATAAAGATTATGCAGCCTGGCAGAGAAGTGAGGAGCAAATCGAAGCCGTCAAAGGACAGGAACGTTTCTGGCTGGACCGTTTTGCAGGAGAACTTCCCCTATTGAATCTTCCCACCGATTACCCCCGTCCCCCGGTACAGGACTTTAAAGGTGATACCCTATATTTCGAAATAGGAAAAGACAGGACAAAAGCTTTAAAAACCCTGGCTGCAGAGGAAGAGGTCACCCTTTATATGGTGTTACTTTCTATATATAACATTTTTCTTTCTAAAATCAGCGGGCAAGAGGATGTTATTGTGGGCACCCCCACAGCCGGTCGCAGGCATGCCGATCTTCACCACATAATCGGCATGTTTGTCAATACCCTGGCGTTGCGGAATTACCCAGCCGGTAATAAGACTTTTAGAGGGTTTTTGAATGAAGTAAAAAATGTCACACTGGCTGCTTTTGAGAACCAGGACTATCCCTTTGAAAACCTGGTGGACAAAATAGCAGTAAGCAGGACTACTGCCCGTAATCCTTTATTTGATACGATGTTCGCCCTGCAAAACATAGACATACCGGTGGAAGCAATGACTGCGTTAAAGATGAGGCCCTATAAATATGAAGCAGGGATAGCGAAATTCGATCTGGCCATCGATATAGTAGAAAAAGGAGATATTCTCGGGGCAAAAATAGATTACAGCACCGCGTTATTTAAGCGGGAGACTGTAGAAAGATTTCCCGTTTATTTTAAAGAAACTATCTCCTCTGTTTCGGACGCCCCGGACCAGGAGTTATGGCAGGTTGACCTGCTGCCCGAAAAAGCAAAAGAGCGGTTATTATATGATTTTAACGATACGGTTGTGGATTATCCGCGGGATAGAACTATCCCTGAGTTGTTTGACCGGCAGGTGGAGAAAACCCCGGAGAATATTGCCGTAGTTGAGATAGATGTCGGAGAAGACGGAGTGGAGTCCGGTCCTGTTTCTCTTACCTACCGGGAATTGAATGAAGAATCCGGTCATTTAGCGGCAGTATTAATTGAAAAAGGCGTCGAACCCGGCACTATCGTGGGAATAATGGTGGCATCCTCGATAGAAATGATTACCGGGTTACTGGGTATATTGAAAGCAGGAGGCGCTTATTTGCCCATAGACCCAGCTTATCCTAAAGATCGGAAGCAGTATATACTGGCCGACAGCAGCGCCGGGCTGCTGCTCACTACCGGGAGTTTGTCGGAAAAGGTTGACGATTTGGAAATGAAGGAGATCAAGACAGTATATATAGATTCCCCGGTTAAAGTTAAGGATGAAGTTGAGGCAAAAATGGGGACGGCTGCCCTCACTACGAGGGGAGGGACTAATCGGTCCCCGGTTTCCGATCTCGCCTATATCATTTATACTTCCGGTTCTACCGGCAGGCCCAAAGGAGTAATGGTGGAGCATCGCGGCGTTGTCAGGTTGGTGAAGAAACCGAACTTTATAGATTTTCAAGAAGGTAAACGGCTGCTGATGACCGGAGCGTTGGTATTCGATATAACCACCTTAGAGATATGGGGCCCTCTTTTAAACGGTCTACGTTTATATTTAGTGGGCAAGGAAATCATCATGGACGCAGGGAAATTGCGGGATGCGGTGGTAAATAAAAAGATAACCATACTGCATTTAATCCCACAGCTATTCAACCAGTTTTTGGAGCAGTGTCCCGATATGTTTGCCGGTCTCGAATATTTCTTAGTGGGCGGCGACCTGGTGAAGCCGGGGCCGGTAATTAAGCTGCGCAATATGTACGATCATATTAAAATTCTTCATTGTTACGGACCCACGGAGAACACCACTTTTTCCACCACTTTCCCGGTTGAGAAAGATTATGGAGAACGGCTTCCCATAGGCAAACCCATCAGTAATTCCAGCGTGTATATCCTGAATAAGTACAAAAAATTGCAGCCTATCGGTATTCCAGGTGAGTTATATGTAGGTGGTGACGGCCTGGCCCGCGGTTATTTAAACAACCCCCAGCTCACAGCAGAGAAGTTCCTATCTCTTTCTTTTGATCTCGATAGGTCTGATAAGTCCGAACCAATCACTCTCTACCGTACCGGTGAGGGTGCGGCGCACCCGCCCTCTAAGCTTACAAGCGGCAGATCCTCAAACTTCACCGGTCACAACTTACCAATCACACTTTATCGTACCGGTGATCTGGCCTGCCGGCTGCCGGACGGCAATATCGAGTTCTTAGGGCGCATCGATCACCAGGTAAAAGTGCGCGGCGTTCGCATCGAATTAGGGGAAATAGAAAACCGTTTAATCGAACAAAACGAAGTCAAAGAAGCCGTGGTTATTGCTCGTGAGGACAAAACAGGAGATAAATACCTCTGTGCTTACATAGTAGCAAGTAGTATGGAGCAGGGAACAGTGAGTGGAGAAGACACTGACAGGGGACTTTCATCCTCGAAATTACGGGAATATTTATCTTTCCGGCTGCCCGATTATATGGCGCCTTCATATTTTGTGTTTTTAGAAAGAATGCCTTTAAACCCCAACGGCAAGGTCGATTTAAAGGCCTTACCGGAACCGGGATTAGGAGAATCGGAAGTGGAATATGTCGCGCCGCGGAATGAAATAGAAAAAAAATTGGTGGGAATATGGTCTGAAATCCTGGGTTTAGAAAAGGAGATAATAGGTATCGATGCCGATTTCTTCCAGTTGGGAGGTCATTCTTTAAGAGCCACCATTTTAACCGCTAAAATTCATAAAAAATTGGCTGTTAAAGTACCGCTGGTCGAATTATTTCAAAAATCCACTATAAGAAAATTGGCCCTTTTTTTAGAGACAGCCGTGAAGGAGAGGCATTTTTCTATAAAAGTAGTGGAGAAAAAAGAATATTATCCACTGTCGTCAGCCCAGAACCGGTTTTTTATTCTCCAGCAGGTGACACCCGGCAGTGCGGCTTACAATATGCCCATGGTCAATCAAATAGAAGGTAGGCTCAAAAAAGAAAAATTCGAAACAGCGCTGAGAGAAATGATCCACCGCCATGAGAGTTTCCGCACCTCTTTCAGGTTGATTGGGAACCGACCGGTGCAGTGCGTCCACGATCCCGCCGATATAGAATTCAAAATGGATTATTTTGATTTAACGGGAACCTCGCTTGCGGCCGGCAGTTTGCAGTCAGCAGCCGGCATTATCCGGGATTTTGTTCGTCCTTTCGACCTGTCGAAAGCCCCGCTGCTGCGCCTGGGATTGATTAAGTTGGCGGAAGCGAGACATGTTTTGTTGTTCGATATTCACCACATTATAGGTGACGGTACATCTTTGAATATTTTTTTACAGGAGTTTATGATCCTTTATGGGAATGGCCGGTTGGAACCGCTGCCGCTGCAATATAGAGACTTTGCCCAATGGCAGTATGATAACCTGGACGCGGGAAAACTCCGGGAACAAGAAAATTACTGGCTGGAACGGTTTTCCGGCGAAGTGCCGGTATTGAATATGCCCACCGATTTTCCCAGGCCCTCGATACAGAGCTTTGCCGGCGATAAATTCGATTTCGTCCTGGAAGAATCTTTAACCGCTGATCTTTATGGTTTGATAAAAAAGACCGGGACCACTTTAAATATAGCCCTGCTGGCTGTATTCAATATCTTATTGTCCAGGTATTCAGGGCAGGAAGACATAATCATCGGCACCACCATATTTGGCAGGCATCATACCGACCTGCAAAATATTTTCGGGCTCTTGTTAGAGACCCTGGCTTTTAGAAATTATCCTCGTGGAGAACGTACCTTCGAACAATTTTTTCAGGAAGTGAAACAGGCCGTATTGGCAGATTTTGAGAACCAGGCTTATCCTTTCAGGGAGTTGATAAAGAAATTGGGAGCAGAAAACGAGATCAGCCGTAATCCCGTATTTGACGCCATGCTGATAATACAGAACTTAGAGCAAACGGAATTTAAGCTGGAAGGCCTGCAATTTTCACCATATAAGCCTGATGACATAGAGTTATATGATACGTCGAAGTTGGATTTCACCTTAGAAGCTTTTGAAACAGGTGAAGAGATTGTTTTTCACCTGGAGTACTGCACCCGGTTGTACAAACGGCAGACCATGGAACGATTTGCCCGCCATTTTATAAACATTATCCGGGAAGTGGTGCGGGAACCGGGAATCCGGTTGGCAGCCATTGCTGTGATCGATGAGGAAGAAAGGGAGAGATTGTTGGTAGAATTTAATGATACCGGCCCGGGAACCGGTGTAAACAAAAGCAGAACCATTGTGCAGCGTTTTTCCGACCAGGTAGAAAAAATACCCCATCGTATTGCCGTTTTAGGCGCATGTGCGGATGTTCCCGGCTGTGTACCGGGTGGTGAACAGCGGTTGGCACAGTTAACCTACAGTGCTTTAGACGAAAAGTCGAATCGATTGGCCTTACTGCTGCAAGAAAAGGGAGCCGAACCCGACACAATAGCTGCTGTTTTGGTAGAGCCATTCTTAGAGATGCCTGTCGCTTTGTGGGGGATTTTAAAATCCGGCGCTGCTTACTTACCTATCGAACCCGGTACCCCGGCGGATAGAATCTCCTATATGCTGGAAGACAGCGGCGCCCGGCTGCTGCTCACTACCCGGGGTGTTTGGGAAGCAGTCGGCAGTTTAGAAAATTGGCCGGGCGAAGTGATTTTTATAGAACAGCAGGCCCACCACGTGGGCGGGGATTTAGCCGCTTCGCGGCAGGCCAACCACGCAGGCGGGGATTTATCTTATGTGATTTATACATCCGGTACTACCGGCAGGCCCAAAGGCGTGTTGGTTGAACACGGTAATCTTTCATCTTACATCGCCGCTTTTGAAAATGAATTCGATCTTGGCCCTGAGGATACTGTTATCCAGCAGGTGTCTTATGCATTTGACGCTTTTGTGGAAGAGTTGTATCCCATCTTAATCAAGGGAGGTAAGCTGGCCATACCGGGCAAAGCAGCCAACCGGGATCTCCGGGCGCTGTGTAATTTTATCGCAGCCATGAGGGTCACGTTTATTACATGTTCGCCGCAGTTGTTGAACGAGTTTGATAAAGTAGTAGGCAGCCTGCCCCCTGGCACTGCCAATCCACTGTCTTCGCTACGTATTTTGATCAGCGGCGGCGACCGGTTAAAAGGCAGATACATAGAGAATCTCAGGAAAAAAGGCGCTGTGTACAACACTTACGGCCCCACGGAAAGTACCGTATGTACCACATATTACCGCTGCGACCCAGAAGGTGAAGTGTCTGACGATGTGCCTATCGGCAAACCCATCAGCGGTTATAGTGTTTACATCGTAGACAAATACGATAACCTGCTGCCCATCGGTGTGCCCGGTGAGTTGTGTGCCGCCGGACCCGGCGTAACCCGTGGTTACCTCAACCAACCCGAACTCACTGCCGGGAAATTTGTGCAGCCGGATAGGACTAATAAGAAAAATAGGTCTTATACGTCCTATAGGACCTATACTCCCTATAAGTCCTATAGGACAGGAGATTTGGCCCGCTGGCTGGCGGACGGCAATGTAGAATTTTTAGGCCGCATCGACCGGCAGGTTAACATAAGGGGCTTCCGCATCGAATTGGCGGAAATAGAAGCACAATTGACAGCTTTGGGAAATATAAAAGAAGCAGTAGTGGTAGAAAGAGAAAGAAAATCGGGCCAGGATTATCTAACTGCCTATGTGGTATGTGAGGGAGAACTCGATCAAACTGGAGTGAAAAATCACCTGTCCCGGATGCTGCCTGATTATATGATACCGCCTTATATTTTAGCGGTTGAGCAAATTCCCCTCACGCCGACAGGCAAAATAGACCACAAGCGGCTGCCTTCTCCTGACGCCCCGGTTGACCGGGTTTATGCTGCCCCTGGAAGCGAAAAGGAAAAGATATTGGCTGGAATCTGGCAAGAAGTATTGGAATTAGAGCGAGTCGGTTTGGATGATAATTTCTTTGATATCGGCGGCACCTCACTCGATATTTTTAAAGTGAACACCGGGATAAAAGAGGAATTTGACCGGGAAATACCTGTAGTCTCTATGTTCCGGCACACAACAGTCCGTTCGCTGGTTCATCTCCTCGAAGAAGGAGAGGAAGAAGGGCTGCCTGAAGCAAAGCGGCTGGAATTTGCCGCGGCCCTAAATGAAGGCAAAAAGATAATGAAAAAGAGAATCGGTATTGAAGGCCCCTCACCCGAAGAATTAAAACCGGGAACAAGCAGCGAAGCAGCAGCGGGAATGGAAATGGAAACGGCAGCGGTTGTGCCAAGAACCGGCCTCGAGATAGCTGTTATCGGCATGGCCGGGATATTCCCCGGTTCTCGCAATATAGATGAGTTCTGGCAGAACCTCAAAAACGGTGTAGAAGGCATTGCTTTTTTTAGCGAAAAGGAACTCGAAGCAGAGGGAATAGATACAGAGACCCTGAAAAATCCCAATTATATCAAAGCAAAAGGAATCGCAGCGGATGCGGAATATTTCGATTCATCATTT
This sequence comes from Candidatus Aminicenantota bacterium, assembly GCA_023135565.1. GTDB lineage: Bacteria > Acidobacteriota > Aminicenantia > UBA2199 > UBA2199 > JAGLQA01. Next base: position 15,864 of record JAGLSW010000612.1, read on the forward strand.
TTCGGTTATACCCCTATGGAAGCGCAATTAATGGACCCGCAGATACGCATATTTACCCAATGTGTCTGGCATGCCCTGGAAGATGCGGGTTACGATCCCTTTTCCTATAATCGCCGTATCGGTTTATATGCCGGGGCCAATCCTAACTTGCAGTGGGAATTAATCACCACCTTTGCCAATGTTAACCGGGGATTGAGTGGTTTCATGGTTGCCCAACTCAAAGACAAGGATTTTATGTGCACTCATATTTCTTATAAGCTGGACCTGAAAGGCCCCAGTTATGCGGTACAGACCGCCTGTTCTACTTCCCTTGTGGCCGTGCACATGGCGGTGCAGAGCCTGTTGAACGGTGAGTGTGAAATGGCCCTGGCCGGGGGAGCAGCAGTCGGTATCCCGAAAAAAAACGGTTATATTTACCAGGAAGGGATGATTTTTTCAGCCGATGGCCATAACCGCACTTTCGATGCAGCGGCAAAAGGTTCCGTATTTAGCGACGGGGTAGGAGCGGTAGTGTTGAAACGGCTGCGGGATGCCATTGCCGATAGAGATAACATCTATGCTGTTGTAAAAGGCAGCGCCACCAATAATGACGGGATCCGGAAAATAGGCTACACAGCGCCCAGCATCGACGGCCAGGCAGAGGTTATCAAGACAGCCCAGTTGATGGCGGAAGTGGAGCCTGAAAGTATCACCTATATAGAGGCCCATGGTACGGCGACGCCCTTGGGCGACACCGTGGAAATCGAAGCCCTGAAAAAGGCATTTAATACCGAAAAGAAAGGTTTCTGCGCTGTCGGCACGGTCAAGTCCAACATAGGGCACCTGTATTCTGCTGCCGGTGCCGCCGGTTTTATCAAAACTGTTTTAGCTTTGAAGCAGCGGTTGATTCCTCCTACTCTCCATTTTAATACTCCCAACCCACAGATCGACTTTGAAAACAGCCCCTTTTATGTGGTAAGTGAATTAACGGAATGGAAATCGAAGTCTTTAGAAGCCGCCCATGCCGCGGGTCCGCTGCGGGCCGGGGTCAGTGCTTTCGGCATCGGCGGCACCAACGCCCATGTAGTGTTGGAGGAATTTGCCGGGCCGGTTACAGGCAGTGAAGTGGAGCACTCGCGTAAATTAAAGTTACTGGCGCTTTCTGCTCGCACGGGGCCTGAACTGAATCGACTGACAGATAATTTGATTAACTATTTATTAGAGAATCCGGGGATAGATTTTGCCGATGCCGCCTACACTTTGCAAGTAGGCCGGAAACATTTACCTTACCGTAAGATGGCGGTTCTGCCTGCTCCCGATCTTAAAGAGAAGGAAGAGGCGGAAAAGCTATCGCCGGTAGCCAAAAGAACCGCGGTGGTTTTTAACAAAGAAGAGCATCGTCCGGTATATTTTATGATCTGCGGTCAGGGATCGCAGTATGTGAACATGGGCATAGACCTATACCGGAGCGAAGCGGTTTTTAGAAAAGAGATAGACCGCTGCTTCGAGATTTTAGAACCCCTAACCGGATATGATTTAAAAGAAGTCTTATATCCTGAAGAAAAGGGGACAAGCAAGAAAGAGCACAAATTAAACAAAAGTTTTGATCAAA
>JAGLSW010000613.1 GCA_023135565.1 Candidatus Aminicenantota bacterium
AAAAGAGCAAAGCAGATGCCCTGGCCCGGGAGAAAAAAGGCGTGGACGAAGAGATCGACCGCCTGAATGCCGGGATCGAGAAAAACAAAAAATCCTTCGAAGAGTTTACGGCAAAACAGGACGCAGCCATCAAAGAGAACGAAGAGAAACGAGAGCCCCTGGAAAAAGAACTGGCTCAAGTCCAAAAAGAGCTGCACGAGCAAGAGAAAGAGATTAACGATAGGGAAAAAACAAAAGCAAAAATCGAGAAGAAGTTAACGTCTAACCGGGAAAAAATCAACGAAGTAGAAAAAGACGAAGACCTCTCGAATATCGAGAAGAATGAGAAAAAAAGCGAGCTCGAAAATACGATCAAGGAATTAGAAAGCAGCAGGACACAAACGCAGCAAGAGATCGACTCTTTCAAAAACAAGACTCCGGCCTTACAAAAAAAAGTAGGGGAATCGGCGCCCCGGGTCAAGACATTCGAAGAAAAGATCGATGCCCTGAAAGAAGAAAAAAAAGCGGAAGAAAAAAAAGCTGATGAAGCTGCCGCCGCCTTAAGAACAAAACGGAATAGCCAAATTTCCAGGCAGAGCCAATTAAAAAAGGAACTGGATGTTTTGTTCGGACAGATAGGAGAAAAAGTAGATAACAGCCGGGTTGAAAGCAGCGATTTATCCTCTATCTATACGCAGATCGACGATCTTAATTCAACCGTAAAGGAACTGGAAAGACAGATCGGTAAAGAAAAAAAAGCGTTGAGCGAAGGTCAATAAAACCTAATTCCTTTGTTTTCCTAATTCTTCACTTTTGGAAAGTGAGTTAGGCAGCAGTTCAATTCGTTCACCCGTCCGGGAATTGACCGGCTTAAACCTCGTCTCACTAAAATTTCAAACTCGTCCTTCGTCCTCAAACAGTGAAATTTTGCCCCCTATAGTGATGAAATGGGGCCGTGAGACTCGTTGGGCCGGTTCCCAATTCCCTCCCTGAGGTGAACCTCATTGTGAACTGCTGCATACTGTTAAAAACTAGATACTTACCTAATGCCTTTGTTTTCCTAATTCTTCCTGGATAGCCAGGTTGATTTCATCTTTCAGGTAGGGTTTCTTGAGGAAAGGTCCGGCACCCATTCTCTGCGCTTTTTTCACCCGGTTATCTTCAGAAAATCCGCTGACAATAATTGCCTTCTGCCCGGGAACGAGTTCGACAATCCTCTTGTAAGTTTCGCAGCCATCGATCCCGGGTTCCATGATCATATCTAAGATTACCAGGTCCACGGGATGCTTCTTTAAATATGCGATGGCCTCCCGGCCACTGGAAACAGTACTGACGTTATAACCTAATTCTCTCAATATCAATGAGGCAATTTCCCTTTGATCATCTTCATCATCCACAACCAGGATGGCCTCACCGCGACTTTTATAATCTTTTTTATCTTTTTGCCGTTTCTCTTTTTTTTCTTCCGGGGCCGCGGCGGGGTAGTCGATGATGATGGTTGTTCCTTTTCCTTCGGCGCTTTGCACTTCGATGTAGCCATGATGGTCCTGCACTGTTCCCCAAACCACAGCCATACCCAGGCCTGTGCCGCTCCTGCCCATATGTTTTTTCGTATAAAAGGGTTCGAATATCTTTTCCATATCGTCCGACGAGATACCTACGCCGCAGTCGGACACGGTAAGCTCGATAAAATTACCCGCGGCCACTTCATCGTACCCCCTGACCGGCTGGTCGAGATAGCGGTTCTTTGTGGTAATCGTTATTTTTCCGCCTTCAGGCATGGCTTCAGCAGCATTGGTTATCAGGTTCATCAACGACTTAAATAAATGAATAGGTGAACCCTGCATATTATAAAGTTTGTTTTCCAACTCGACTTCGAGACTTACTTTGGGATGATCGGTTTTTAGTTTTTTGAATCCCGGACTTTTTAAATACTCGTTGACAATGTCGTTGAGATTTACACTTTCGGTTATGGCAACCCCTCTCCTGGCCAGGGTTAATAAATCCCGTACTATAGCAGCGGCTTTCTCCCCGGAACGCTGGATCATTAACAGGTATTCCCTCAAGGGATTATCTTTCGGGGTCTTTTGCGCTAACATCTCCGGCAGGGTAACGATCCCGGCCAGGACATTATTAAGGTCATGAGCCACACCGCTGGCCAACCTGCCGATAGCCTCCATTTTTTGGGCTTGCATCAACTGCTTATTGGTGATTACCAGCTTCTCTGTTCTCTCTTTTACGCGCTGCTCTAATTCGAGATTAATTTGTTCCACCTTTGCTTTTTCTTTTTCCACTTCCTTTGTGCGTTCCTTTACCTTTTCTTCCAGGAACCGGCGCTGCTTTTCTAAAACCCCGGTGCGGCCTTTAATAACAAAATAAACCACTAAACCCGAACACAAAAAACATAAGCTGTAAAACCACCAGCTCTGCCAGAAAGGAGCGATTACCGAAAAACTGAAAGCAGCGGGAACTTTATTCCATATCCCGTTATTGTTACAGGCCGATACTTTAAAGGTATAGTTTCCCGGGGATAAATTTGAATAAGTGGCGGTATTGGTTTGCGATATAGGCGTCCAATTTTCTTCGAAACCCTCTAACTTTACCCGGTATCTCACCTTCTCAGGGGCAGTCAAACTAATCCCGGTGTATTCCAGGGTGACGTGATTCATTTTATAAGGCAATGCCAGGTCTATGGGCAAACCCGACTTATCAAAGCCGCTGTGCGTGAAACCGGAGAAATCCACATTTTTGAAAAAAAGCTTCAAAGAGGTAACCTGGGTTAAAGGTTCCTTTTCATTAGCTTCAAATTCTTTAGGGTTATATCGTATGGCTCCTTTTACGGTGCCGAACCAGATATTACCCTGTTTATCTTTGTAAACGGCATTCTGGTTACATTCGATTCCCCTGAAGCCTTCATATTTACCGAAGGCATGGATTATTTTTTCCCCTGTCCTGCTGTATTCTTCGAAATCTAATATATTTATCCCTTTATCCGTACCGATGATTAGATGGCCGTAATCATCGAAAACCATCGATAGGATGACCTCGTTATTTAAACCGTCTTTGGCAGTAATGGTGTCGATTTCGCTGCCTTTCTCTTTTACTGAAAGGCTGTATTTTATCACGCCATTGCCATAAGTGCCGAACCAGATATTGTCCCACCGGTCTACCAGCACACACATCACTTCCCTGAAAGAATGCCCTTCCCTGCCGGCAATATTTTTAAAAACAGCACCGTTATAAATGCTGAGCCCTCCTTCAGTACCGAAGAGGATATTCCCATTTCTATCTTGCGTTATCGAAGAAACCGTATCGTTAAGCAAACCATCCTTTGTAGTTATGGTTTTAAAAGTCTTACCATCATATTTCCTCACCCCTTCCTCGCTGGTTCCCAGCCAGATATTCCCGGATTTGTCCTCGAAGATAGAGAGAATTAACGCTTTTTTTAACCCCTCTTTTAGGGTCAGGTTTATCAAACCTTTTTCACTTCGGCCCCCGATAGATCCGGCAGCATAAAACCATAGGTCATTGTCCATGGTACCGAACCATAAATTACCTTTACTGTCTTCGAATAAAGGATAAGCTCCTTTTTTGTCCCGCATCACTTCCGCCGTAACAAGCCGGGAACTACCGCTGTAATATTTGTTGGCTCCTGCTTCGGTGGATATCCACAGGACCCCTTCCTTATCTTCCCAGAATCCCCAAACATGAGCGTTCCCCAGGCCGTCCTCGGTGCCTAAGTAAGTAAGCATTTTTCCCGATAACTTACTCAAACCGAAATCCGTGCCGAACCACATGTTACCTTCGCGGTCTTCCCACATGGCCGAGATAGTATTATGGGGTAAACCATTCTTTGTGGTATATGTGGTAAAATTGACACCGTCGTACTCGCTTACCCCACCCTGGGTGGTAAACCAATAGTGCCCTTTAGTATCCTGCAAAATAAAATAAACGTCATTACTACATAAACCGTTTTCAGTAGTAATATGGCTAAAGGTTTTCCCATCGAACTTGCTTATACCACTTTTGGTGGCAAACCATAAACTCCCGTTTAGGTCCTCATAAATATACCTGGTATACTCATGGAGCAGCCCATCTTTTTCAGTATAATTCCTGAAAGTCTTACTTTCAACTTCAAATTTTCCTACTCCCGCTTCCGTGGCAAACCATAAGTCACCTTCCCGGTCCTGGAGAATCGACTTGACCCGGTCATCAGGCAAACCGTCTTTTTTCCTGTAATGAATAAAATTTTTACCGTCGAATTTGATAACGCCATCGCCATCAGTGCCGAACCACATTGCCCCACTGCGGTCCTCTAAAATAGACCACACATAGGTATCTCGATTTAATCCATGCTTGTTCACCGTGTATGGGGTAAATTTCCTGTAATCGTACCGGGTGATGCCTCCCCTGGTGCCGATCCATAATTCACCCTGCCGGTCTTCGATAATACAGGTGACCACATCGTCGCTCAAACCATCTTTCTCGGAAAAATGTTCAAACTTCCTGCCGTCAAACCTATTAATACCACCGCCATTGGTGCCGCACCAGATAAAACCCCTACTGTCCTGCAAAACACTGTGCACCTGGGATTGTCCGAGCCCCTCTTCTATCGAATAGTTGGTAAAATTGCAGCGGTAAGCGGAAGCCGGTAAAAAAAGACCCAGTACCAAGAAAGAAATCAAAACTATTTTTTTATTAATCATAACCGGAAATTCTATAAGAATTGTCGGGAATTGTCAAATCCGATGATCGATGTTTAATGAAAATTGCCGACGGGATTCAACCGGCAGCTTTTAAACTACTCCCGGATGCCGCTTGACTTGCAGCGTCTAAGAAGGATGTTTTAGTTTAGTTTAGTTTACTTTATTTCACTTTAGTTCATCCATTTTCTCGATATGAAGTTCTATGTTTTCGGTTTCGGGATTTTCATAAAGATAGATATATTTGCCATCTTTAAATGTATAAGGGGCAAACTCGATGGTATTTATATCCGCACCGGCAAGATACACCTTTTTCAAAATTTTCCCGTTAAAATCAAGGACCAAGAATTCCGACCTGCCTCCCTTCATCCGGTAGGTGTGAACGTAAATCCTGCCTCCATCCACTACATAATTTTTCATAACCGGGAAATATTCGGGGAAATAAGCCATTCGCCTCATCGCTGCGCTGGTTTCACGGAGACGAACATCTTTTTCCGCCCATGCCCAGGTCCTGGAGATGAAATCATTGCCGACCTTCCGTTTTTTCACATCAGCGGTGATCTTTTTAAAATGTTTTCCCGATGAATCGAAAACATCGATTTTAAAATCACCGGCGTGATCGAAAACAAACACCTTATCTTCATACTGCCTGACTATTACTAAATTCGGCAGCATATGGATTCTCCCGGATTTCTTATAGTGAAGATAGCCGCGGGAATAGAGAGTTTTTGCCTCCTGTAAATCACGGCCGTAAAGAACCGCCCCGACTACATTTCCACTCTCTTTGACTATCGATTTGGTAATTACGTAATTCTCTCCTAAGGGAAGAACCTGGAGGGCAATAAAAGGGAATCTTTTCTCCCTGATAAAATCTCCTTTTTTGGTAAAATAAACCATTTTTGAAACGTTATTGAGAAGAATCTCCCCATTCACAACTTCGATCTGCATTTTATAACGGGGCTTGGGATTAAGTTCTCCAGGGCCATTCCCTTTTTTGCCGAATTTCTTTAAGAGCTTAAAATCTTTCATCGAGTAGACATACACAGCAGCTCCCTGGATAACGATAAGATCGTCTCCATCGATTCTCAGCATCTCCGGTCTTGATAATTCGCCCAATTCGGCTGCCTTTTCCCCGGTAAGTGTTAATGTTAAAGATAATAAAAGAGTTAAGATAATAATTTTTAGCATGATACCTCCTCCTTGCGGCTTGATAACCAACCATATTCTTGCATTTCATTATTGTTTCCTCATTTTCCAACCGGTTCCGGGTTTACGGTAAAACACTTTCCGTAAAACATGAATACCGGGATATTATGAATACCATAATTACGAGAAAATTTCAACCCCGAAAATTTTTTTTTATATCTGCTCTACTTTGTTAACGATGTATTAACGAAAATAATTTTCAATTTTTTCAAAATCGTCTCCTTTCCTGGTTACTTTGACGGGGGATGCTGTAAAATCGAGGATAGTGGAACCTTTCGATCCAGGCAGCATACCGGCGTCTATAAGCAGGTCTATACCGGGAAATTCTTTCTTAATTTGCTCCGGGTCTCTTAAAGGCGGCCTGCCCGACTTGTTTACCGAGGTAGAGATCAACGGCGCGTCGAGGCGCTCTTCCAGGTACTCCAACAATTTTATTATTTCGGGGATGTCGGGAATACGGATACCGATTTTGTCGCTGCCCTTGAGAAGCGCCTTATTTATAGATTCGGAAACCTTGAAAAGAGCGGTAAATTTGCCGGGGAAGATTTTTTCCTGCAGTTCATAGAAGGCGGGCGGTATTTCGGCGGTTAGTTTTTTTATCATATCGTAACCGGTCACAGCGGCGGAATAAGGCATATCCGCCCTGCCTTTTAGCCAGTCGATTTTTTTCATAACTTTTAAGGAAAAAAAGTTGCCGCCCATCCCATAGAGCGTATCCGTAGGATAAACGATCACGCCGTCGTTTTTTATAGTATTTTCTATGAGTTCCAGGTTATCGCGGTGGAGAATATTTTCAAATTTTATTATGTCCATCAGACCCCTTTTAAAATAATAAAGCACTCCCCTTTCAGGTCGAAACATTTTACGTAATTTTTCCTGTCTTTTTTTCGGAACCATTCAAGGTCTTTATCGGCATTAGGCAGGATGTTTATCTTGTAAGTCATATAATGCCTCTGCGACGGTTTTGGCATCGATCTCTTGATTTTCATCGCGTTTTTTATGAGATTCGAGTAGGGCTTTTAGTGATTTTTTATCTTTCAGCAGGAGAAGCGTTTCCTGGATGCTCTCCCATTCTTCCTGGTCGATAACAACCACAGAGCCGTGATCGGAAACGATAATGGTTTCGTCGATATCTTGAATCGTGCGATTAATCAGCCCCGGCAAATCTTTCATGGCATCGTTTATACTTACGGTGTGCATCTTGTACTCCTTCTTTTAACCGGGTAAACCCGGAGTTTTTAGGTTTTCACAACGTCTATATAATAATACCGATTGCCGGATATGTCAACAATCGGTTTCTCAAATTTTATTTAAGTGGGATTGATTTTGTATGATAGGGGAAAACTACCCCTGCCGGGGGCCAAACTTTTGAAAAAGTTTGAACAAAACTTCTATTGAGCGATAAGCTTTTATACTCTAAAACATGCCCCTCATAGGCTCCCCACGCCGTGGGGTTGAGCGATAAGCTTTTATACTCTAAAACATGCCCCTCATGGGCTCCCCGCGCCGCGGGGTTAATTGATTTCAATCCGGTAGGGCAGCAGCAGAGCAGGAAAAAACCGCTTAAACATACTTAGCTGCGCTTTGATCCCGGCCACCGGGTTCCCGGCCTCTGTACCGACGCCCATCAACTCATACACCGTATCCCAGAGCGACTTCTTCCTGGGGTAAACTTTTACACCTACCTTTTGTTCCGCCGGTATCTTGGCCAGCTTTTTGGCCTCGTCGATGGCGTCCAACAAACCGCCGATCCGGTCCACTAATCCCGATTCAACCGCCGAATTACCGGCCCACACCCGGCCCCGGGCAATTTTCTCTACTGCCTCGATATCCAGGTCCCGGTTCTTTGCCACCAGCGACACAAAAGAATCATAGATACGTCTCATTACCGTCATGAATTTCTTCTTTTCCTTTGTGGAAAATCCCCGGTAATCGGAAAACCAATCCGCATACTCGGTGGTTTTGAGCAGCGCTTTTTTTAAGCCGACTTTATCGTAAAGGCCTTTGAAAATGAATTTCCCACCCAGCACACCGATAGAGCCGGTAATGGTTTGAGGCAGGACCAGGATTTTGGAGGCTGAGAGAGACAGTTGGTAACCACCGGATGCGCCCAGGTTGGACATAGAGATAATTAAAGGTTTCTTTTTTACTAATAGTTCCACTTCCCTGCGTATGGCATCCGATGCGAAAGGCGACCCCCCGGGACTGTCGATCCTCAAGACAACAGCTTTAACCGCCCGGTTCTTGCTCACGGCTCTTAACTGTTTTGTTACCGTACCGGCGCCCATGATATTACCACCGGTCAAGCTTTTACCGCCACTGCAGCCGGAATGGATTTCCCCGGCAGCAAAGATAACAGCGATCTTATCCTGTCCTAAGTAGGGCAAAGGGGAACCGGTCTCTTTATAAATATTAAAATCGATTATTTTATGTTCTTTTTCTAAATCGTCTATGATTTCGTCTTCGTATACCAGTCTATCGATCAGGTGCGCTTCGACGCAAGCCGCGCTGGAAAGGGAAAATTCGCTGATGATTTTTTTTATGACCTCTTTCGGAATATTCCTGTTTCCCGCTATTTTTTCTAAAGTGGACTCGAAGATATCGTCGAGCAATTTTTGCAGCGATTCTTTATGCGCGGGCGTGAGGTGGTCTTCTGTGAACATGTTTGCCCCGGTTTTATATTCCCCGATATGGTAATATTCAGCTTTTATTCCTAAGTTCGAGAAAGTTTTTTTTAGAAAAATCGCCTCTGCCGCCAGGCCGTTAAGGATTAAACTGTCTCCTCCCTTAAAGGCATACACTTTATCGGCAAAAGTAGCCAGGAAGTACTCGCGCAGTCCACCGCCTTCGATATAGGCGTATACTTTCTTGCCGCTTTTCCTGAAATTCTTTATTATTCTTCCCGTATCCTCCACCACGGCCCAGCCGGCATTCAGATAGGATATTTTTAATAAAACTCCTTTTATCCTGTTGTCGATGCGGGCCCTCTCGAGGTGGTACCACAGGTCCCTGATGCTGTGTTTTTTGGAGAGGAATGAGTCGTCGCTGTCGACGATTTCGCCCGACAGGTTGATTTTAAGAAACGAGTTCCCGGCGACGTGTGGTTCCCGGGTGAATTGCATATAGACATAACCGGCGCCCAGCGCCAGGAATATTATAATTATCACCAGTACGAGTATCGTAATCAATATACCTTTTCTCATAGTTTAGCTCCTAAATGTATCCGGGTAGGCCATTAAATGGCGGGCGCTTACAGCGCGGTAATAATAACATGTTACCATACTTCAAATTCCCACCGTTGGTTGGTTTTCTTTTCAAGCTTGGTCCCGGCACTTACAGCACGGCATTCAAAACAGGTTTTCGTATTTCAAATACCCACCGTCAGGTGGTTTTTGTTTCCAGGTTAATTTAAAAAACAATAACATCTATTATACTTATTTTTTAGGAAAAGGTTTTCCTTTCTCCTAAAAAAACTTCTCAGCCCCACCTGTGTGGGGAAGCGTTTAGGAGAAATACTGCAAAAAAAAAATTTTAGGGCTTGACAAGAGCTGCACTTGAAGGTAAATTATCAATGTTCAGTGATCAATTAGCGAGCTGCTGTCGGCGACCCCAGCCTATGAGGGGCTTGTGAAATAATGGGTAAATAGAAGTTTTGTTCAAACTTTTTCAAAAG
>JAGLSW010000614.1 GCA_023135565.1 Candidatus Aminicenantota bacterium
GGGGTCAAGTCTTGTTTTATGACTTTTTTAAACGTTTCTTGCTTGTCCCCTTTTTTTCTTCCCCGGTTTTCTTTAAAATCAGCCTTGATTAGCGGGGCTACTTATGATATTATTTTCTAACATTTGCTAAAAACCAGGAGAACAAACATGTTAATGAGCCAATATTTTGTCAAAACCCTGCGGGACGATCCCAGCGAGGCCGAAGTTACCAGCCATAAACTACTGCTGCGGGCCGGCTTTGTCCGCCAACTGGCAGCGGGAATTTTTATCAACCTGCCCCTTGCGGAAAGGTCCAACACCAAAATCGAAAATATTATCCGCGAAGAAATCGAAGCTATCGGTGGCTTAGAAATGACCATGCCGGTTATCCATCCTGCCGACATCTGGAAAGAAACCCAACGCTGGTACCAGATCGGCGGCGAAATGGGGCGTTTCAAAGACAGGAACAACCACGATATGGTATTAGCCATGACCCACGAAGAAGTAGTCGCCTTCACCATGCGCAAAGAGATCAGGTCCTATAAACAACTGCCTGCCCTGATCTATCATATCCAGACCAAATGGCGCGACGATCCCAGGCCCAGGGCCGGTTTGATCCGGGTCAGGGAATTCGTGATGAAAGACAGTTACAGCCTGGATGCCACACCGGAAGGTTTAGACAAACAATACCGCAATCATTACCGGGCTTATTTTAATATCGCCCACCGCTGCGATCTGCCCGTGATTTCGGTAAAATCGGACACCGGCATGATGGGCGGCAGCCTGGCCCACGAGTTTATGTATTTGACCCCTATCGGGGAAGACACGTTGATGATCTGTGAAAAGTGCGGGCTGTCGGCCAACCGCCAGATCGCGGTATTTTCTAAAAAAGAGAATCCCAAGGAAGAAGCGAAACCTATAGAAGAAGTAGCCACACCCGGCGCCACCACCATCGAAGCTCTGGCAAAATCCCTCGACATCCCCGCTGCTAAAACCGCGAAAGTGGTATTTAAGGTAGCTGCGGTAAAAGAAGAGGAAGAATACGTAGACAAATTGGTTCTGGCAATTGTGCGCGGTGATATGGAAGTGAATGAAACCAAATTAGTCAACGCCCTGGAAGCCAAAGCCCTGAGACCCGCTCATGATGAAGAGATCACCGCTGCCGGTACTGTGCCCGGTTATGCCTCGCCCATCGGTTTAAAAGGCGTGATTACCGTGGTGGACGACATTATCCCGGCTGAGAGCAACCTCGTTTCCGGGGCCAATAAAGAAGGCTTCCACCTGCTTAACGTCAATTATAAACGGGACTATAAAGCAGATGTGGTGGCGGACATAGCCATGACCCGGGACGGCGCTGCCTGTCCCCAATGCGAAGCCCCCCTGGTAAGTTTTCGCGGCGTAGAAGTGGGCAATATTTTTCAATTGGGCACCCGTTACAGCGATTCCATGGACTGCAAATTTTTGGATAAAGACGGCCAATGGAAGCCGGTAATCATGGGTTCTTACGGCATCGGCGTAGGCCGCCTGCTGGCCTGTATCGCCGAAGAACACAACGACGAAAACGGTCTCTGTTGGCCGGTTTCGGTCGCTCCTTACCATCTTTATCTAATATCTATCGGCGAAAAAGGGAAAGAGATAGCCCAGCGCGTTTATAAAGAATTATGGCAGGAAGGCGTCGAGGTGTTGTTTGACGACCGGGATGAATCGCCGGGTATCAAGTTTAAGGACGCCGACTTGATCGGGCTGCCGCTTCGTTTGACCATCAGCGACCGTTCGTTGAAAAAAGGCGGGGCTGAGTTGAAATTTAGGAAAGAATCCGGCAGTACTATTATTCCCATAGAAGAATTAATTCAGAAGATAAAAGAGGAAAAAGTCCGTTTAGAGGAAGACCTTGCCCGCGAAGTAAAAGAAAAAACCGAAGAGCTTGAAGATTAAAATTTGTTTCGCACTGCGGATTTAGGATTTTTTTAATAAGTTGGCGCAGGGAGCCTGTGAGGGCCCCTTGGCGTAACAAGGAATCGTCTCGCTCATCAAAACCCCGTGCGCACGGGGAGGCGATAAGCGGCTTCGCCGCAGGAAGCAGCGTGTGAGTGCCTTTGATTCTAAATTATAAAAAATTTTGATCAAACTTTTACAAAAGTTTGGCCCCCGGCAGGGCCTGCGGAGCTAAGAGCGCTTAAAAATTATAAGAAATGCCGCCCTGGGCGCCGACATAGGCCAATAAATCCGCAGCGAAAGGCATCTTATAATAAGCAAAGAACTGGAAACCTAAGTGTTTCAACTGCTGGAACTTTGCTCCGACGGCAGTTTGCATGCCCAGGTATTTTTGGTTTTCCACCAAGGTCTCGTTATCTATTTTGAGGGAGTTATAATTCAGACCCAGCAGCAGGTTGACAGTCCAGCCGTTTTTCAGTACCAGCAGGTCATAGAGGAGACTCATCTCACCCGAATACAGTTGGAAGTAATAGGTGTTTTTAGTATCGTCTTCGCCGGCTCCATTTGCTCCCACCTGGGTATAGGCGTACTGCTGGTGGCCGAAATTCATGCTCACCCCGGGCACAATGTATAATCTTTTATAAATTGGGATATTAACACTAAAAGTAAAACCCAAACCCATACGGTTTTGCCTGCTTTCGATGAAGTCCAGCCCGGAGGAAGTGAGCTGCAGTTCCGATCGGTCGAAAAAAGAGGAAACACCGTGGTTATAATTTATGTTGAGATTAGCCGAGAGGCCGGAAGAAAAAGACCATGACGCGGTTAAAAAAATTAAAATCACAGCAAAGATTAGTTTTTTCATAATATACTCCTTTATATGCCTTATATGCCGCGGACGCCGTCCGCCCTTCAAAAAACAATTATACGGATTTTGCAGCAAATTAGTTCTGAAAAAAGCTTTGAATAAAAAAAATAGGGACGTAATTTTTTTACCGGCGTGAACTTGCAAAAAAGCCGAAACTTTATTAAAATATTTCCGTAATTAAGAAATTAACTTTATAAGATGGTGACGCATGAGCGAATTTAAACACTGGCTTTCTGAAATCAAATGGTTGAACCGCGACCTGACAGGTAAGGATTTTCTCCTCACCCGGGAAAGATCAACCGCTGAGATAAAACAAATCCTCTGTACGGCACAGGCCCTGCGGCACCTGCACAAAAAAAATATCGCCGCTAAATGCTTTAGTTCAGGGCTGGCTGTTTCCCAGTTCCGCGATAAATCTACCCGCACCCGCTTTTCTTTTTCTTCCGCCGCCAACCTGCTGGGGCTCACCGTCCAGGATTTAGACGAAGGCAAATCCCAAATCTCTCACGGGGAGACAGTGCGGGAAACAGCTAATATGATCTCTTTTTTGACAGAAATTATCGGCATCCGCGACGACTTATATTTGGGTGTCGGCCACAACTACATGAAAGAGGTGGCCGCAGCCTTAGATGAAGGCTATAAAGAAGGCGTATTAAACCAACGGCCCGGTATTATCAACCTGCAGAGCGACCTCGATCACCCTACCCAGTCCCTAAGCGACCTGCTCCACATAGAGAACCGTTTCGGCTCCTTAGAAAACCTGCAGGGGAAAAAAATCGCCATGACCTGGGCTTACTCTCCTACCTACGGCAAGCCCCTGTCCGTGCCCCAGGGAATTATCGCCCTGCTGACCCGTTTCGGTATGAACGTCGCCCTGGCCTTTCCCCCGGGATACGATTTAGTGCCTGGAATCGTCGCCAGGGCCGGACAGGACGCAGCAGGGAGCGGCGGCGGTTTTACCCGGGTCGATTCCATGGCTGAAGCCTTTAGCGGCGCCGATATCGTTTATCCCAAGAGTTGGGCCCCTTATAAAATTATGGAGGAGAGAACCGTTCTTCTAAAAAAGAACGATCCCGGGGGACTGCAAAAATTAGAACAAGAGTGTCTGGCACAGAATGCGAATTTTAAGGACTGGGAATGCGACAGCGAAAAAATGGCTCTCACCCGGAACGGTTCAGCCCTTTACATGCACTGCTTGCCCGCCGATATCTCCGGGGTATCCTGTAAAGAAGGTGAGGTGACGGCAGAAGTCTTCGAAAAATACCGCTTAGAAACCTACAAAGAGGCCGGGTACAAACCTTTTATTATTGCCGCTTTGATGTTGAACAACCGTTTTGAGAACCCGGGCCGGGCTTTGGAAACCTTGTATAAAAGAAAGACCCCCCGTATGTGAAAGCAGCTTTCAGCATAGCATTCGGCTTTCAGCCGGGTACTGCTCCGCAATCTTCTGTTATTCCTAAGTATGATGTCCTTTATATTTGGTTTATTCGTATTGTGTGGTTTTTTTAGCTCTCAAAGTAATAAGTAATCTTGAGTTCAAGCTGATGGCTGAATGCCGAAAGCTGAATGCTCTCCTCAGCCTTCGTCTAAGGGTGGGTGGTCGATTATCACGTCCTCCCGGTGCGGCTGCTCTTCTGACCCCGGCTGCTCGGAGTAGCTCCACTGACCATCCCGGAACTTTTTCTTAAAATAAGTTAACGCCAAACCGGTATAAACGTTCCGGGTGACAGGCAGCAGCAGCGAAAATCCCAACAAATCGGTAATAAAGCCGGGAGTTAAAAGCATAATCCCGCCGGCCAGTATCATAGCCCCTTCCAGCAGTTCCCGGCCCGGCATCTGCCCCCGGTTTAAAGAACCGCGAATTTTGAAAAAAATTTGAGCGCCCTGGGATTTTGCGAAAGATGCGCCGATCACACCGGTCAGGATGACAAGACCGATGGTATTCACAGAACCGATATGTTCCCCGGCTTTTACCAGGAGATATATCTCGATAACCGGCGTCAGGATAAAAAGCAGCAGCAGTTTTGAAAACATTAATTACCTCGAACAAGTTTAGTTTATACTATTTCGCGGACTTATGCAACCCCCATATCAGCATTCGGCATCGGGCCAGCAGCAGAAACAGCTTTCAGCCGCCCCTCATCATTAATCACTCATAACTCATAATTTAAGCCTCCGGCCTGCGGATTTCAGTCTTTACCCGGCTGCCGACCAAAAAAAATCGAAAGAAAATACTTTTTTTTCATAAAATAGCCGATTTTACTTGATTTTTCTTTTTTTTATTTATATAATGACCACGAATAAAAAATACTAGGAGGTAGTATGAGAAAATTTTTAAAACTATTCGTCACCTTAGGTGTAATCTCCTTATTCGCTTCCGGCCTCTATTCCAACGGCATTAACGTCAACTCCGTGGGAACAAAAGCCGCAAGCATGGGGGGTGCGTTCGTTGGATTGGCAGATGATTACAGTGCGGTTTACTGGAACCCTGCCGGTTTAACCCAGATGGAAAAAGCCAGTTTCACCATCTTCGGCGAAGTGGCCCTACCAACAATTACCTACCAGACCGACTTCTTTACTCCTTTCGGGCTTCCCGCTATCGACGCGACATCGAAGAAAAAAGTATACCCCCTCGGTCTTATCGGTTACTTCAAACCTATTTCACCGAAAGTTGTAGTAGGACTATCCATCTACACGCCCTCGGGCATCGGCGGAGCCTGGGAAGGCTCCGACCTGACAAATCTAACCTTTCCGGATCCTACGGCTTACACCTGGGAAAGCGCCGTCGGTGCTGTCACCCTTGCCCCGGTAGTGGCTTTCAAATTAAGTCCCAAATTCTCCCTGGGTATAGCGCTCAACCTGAATTACGCCCTGCTGGATATGGAAATGGGAACACCTTTCGGCCAATACACCGAAAGCATGACGGGCATGGGCTTCGGCGCCACCATCGGCGTTCTCTTCAAACCGGCTAAGCAGTTCAGCATGGGGCTTACCGTTAGAACTCCCTCAAAGCTGAAACTCTCAGGCACACTCGACATCCCCGGGCTGGCATTGCTCGGTCTCAGTCCATCTTCCGATGGCAATAGGGACATCACCAACCCGCTGTGGATCGGCTTCGGTATTGCCATTAAAGCTACCCCGAAACTGACGATAACCGCGGACGCCCAATACACCAAGTGGGGCGACCTGGCTACGCTGGACATAACCCTGGATGACGCAGGGTGGAAAGCTCTCGGTTTCGAGGCTGCTTTCTCATCGACGTTAGACTGGGAAGACAGGATCCAATGGCGCTTCGGTCTCGAATACATGATCAAAAAAGGCATGGCTTTGAGGCTCGGCTATTACATCGACCCGGCCCCCGGCCCACTTTCAACATTGAATATCTTACTCCCCAGCCCCGAAGCCAATTGGCTTACCTTCGGTTTCGGCATGAATACGCCTAAATTCAACCTGGATTTCGGTGTGGACTATAACCTCGGCGGAAAAGACCGCGAAGCCGATCTTGCCGGTATAATTGCAGGAGAAGCAATGCCCGGGACCCACGGTATGAAACTTTGGGCATTCGCATTTGCTTTTACTTTCAAATTCTAAAACAAAGCATTGTGACGTAAGTTGTAAACAAAAACCCAGTTATTCATTAAAAGGGGCGGCGCTTTTTAAGCGCTGCCCCTTTTGTTTTATTGGGAAAAATTTCAAGAAAACGTTCATAAAATCAAAAAAATCATTTTTTTTGAAAAAATTTATTGACATCTGTTTTTTTATGTGGTATTAAAGAATCTCAGCGAGAGTGATATTGATAAGCTTAACTAAAAAAAGTACAGTTACAGTGAGTGTTTCAAGACTAAAGTTAGAGAGAAAACCGCCAAAGGGTTGGAAACCAAAATGTGTGAACTTTTGTTTTTTGTTCATTGCCGCCATGCAATGGTGTTGGTTAAAATTGAATAAAAATTAAAAATAGGAGATAAAAATGAAAAAATTTTTCTTAGTTTTCTTTATCGTGATTGGGATTTCGCTTCTTTATTCCGAAGATGTGAGGTATAAGCCTTATGTGTTGGCAGGCATCGAAAAAGGCGAAATGAACGATGCTGTCACCAAAGTCGAAAACCTGCTAACGGAGAACGGCTTCGAGATTCTCGGCAAGTATTCGCCGCTGCAAGATAAGAACAGGGTGGTGATTTGCATTACCAATGAGGTATTGAAAAAAACAGCCGGCAAATTCTTAAACAAATACGGCGGGTTACTTGCTTATGCCGCGGTAACGCGATTTGCGCTTTACAAAGAGAACGATAACATCGAAGTATCTTACCGGAACCCGATTTATTGGGGCAATGCTTATTTCCAGAAAGATTTCCCCGCGGTTGAAAAGGATTATATCACCTTAAATTTCAAGATGGTCGAGATGTGCAAAGGACTTTCGGAAGTCAAAAATGCACCTTATGGTTCAAAAAAAGGCTTAACGGCGAAAAAACTCTGGAAATACCGCTTCGGCATATTTATGCCCTATTTTGACGATGTAGTCACCTATGCCAAAAAGACCAACTATGATGAAATACTGAAAAAGATCGACGAAAACTTCCCCAAAAGCAGCAGAGCGGATAAAGTTTTTTCCCTGAGCTTCCCCGACAAAAAATTAACCCTGATTGGAGTTGGAGAGCCAGATGAAAAAGGAGAACCGTATTTCCTCCCGAAGTTAGACAAAAAGTATCCGAAACAGGACGCCTTTTTACCCTGGGAAATCCTGGTGATGAAGGATAAAGTAGTTGCCTTTAACGGGAAATATTTTATGGCCCTTGCATACCCGGATGCGGGCATGGGCACCTTCATGAAGATCAGGAAAGGCGGCGCTTATAATAAAACAATTTTTAATAGTCTCATTGTCGGAGAAAAGAAGTAACCTGATACGGTAGAATTTGAAGTCCCGGTTTTGAGTTTCGAGTTTCGAGTTTTAAGATCGAACGGGCGGAAACAGGTTTTTAAAGCCCGGGTATTATTCTTGAAGAAAATTCTAAAAGATCGAATATTATACTTGAAAAAAAGATTGCAAAGACTTGAAAAAAGATTGCAAATAGGGTAATATTCATGTTTGGAGGTACCTAATTATGGATGAAAATATTTACATTCCGGCGGATGTTCCCAGCGGGAGCATTAATGAGTACTTAAACAACTACGATGATATTACTATGGGGTCCGGCAGGTTGATGCTCTTTGCCGGCGACCAAAAAATCGAGCACCTGAACAAGGATTTTTTTGGTGCAGGCATTCACGAAGACGATAACGAACCTGAACATCTCTTTAAAATTGCCGGTACTGCCGAGATCGGGGTTTTTGCTGCGCAGATGGGTTTGGTATCCCTGTACGGCACCGACTATCCCGATGTGCCCTATTTAATTAAACTGAATTCAAAAACCAACCTGGTGAAAACTGCCCAGAGAGACCCGCTCTCCATGCAGTTGATCGACGTCGAGCAGGTGGCGGAGTTCAAGAATAATTCAGGTCTGAATATCCTGGCAGTGGGCTACACCATCTACCTTGGCAGTGAATTCGAACACATAATGATAAGAGAAGCAGCCCAGGCAATTTACAAAGCGCATCAAGTAGGACTGCTCTCAGTACTATGGGTTTATCCCCGCGGACAGGCGGTAAAAGATGAAAAAGACCCCGACCTGATTGCCGGGGCTACAGGAGTCGCAGCCACCCTGGGGGCCGATTTTGTCAAGATAAATTACCCCAAAAAAGAGGGTGAAAAATCGGCCGAAATCCTGAAGCAAGCGACCAAAGCTGCCGGTAGAACCAAAGTGATTTGTGCGGGCGGGTCGAGCATCGATCCTAAGGCCTTTTTGCAAGGTCTCCATGACCAGATTTTTATCTCCGGTGCAGCCGGTAATGCCACCGGGAGAAATGTTCATCAAAAATCGCTTAAAGAAGCTGTAAATATGTGCAATGCTATCACAGCCATCACAGTTTACGGCAAACCGGTAGACGAAGCTTACAAAATCTACCGGGGCGAAGGCGAATAAGCCGCATCCTGCTCTCAGCAGGCGGCGCCCGGTGCTGTGGCGAATTCGTCACAGCACCGGGACCTCGCACTGTGCGGGATTTTTTTGCACTTCGGGAAGGCGGAAGTGGAACCGGTTAGTTTTTAGAGTAAAAAGTCATTTCGAATTGAACCCGTCAGTTGGCATTTGTATACTGGATGCGAGAAAGAAATGACTACAGGTTCGACAAAGAAAAAAGTGCGGCTTTTTGCTCTCCGGGATTTCCGGGTTTTAGATGAAAAAGGCGCGGTATTGGGTGCAGCGGTAGCAGCCTGGTTGATTTTAGATGGAGAGAGGCGCAGGCCGCGGAGATCGGATCATTGAGAAAGTTATCCTGCCTTAACCCCTCCCCACGTGGTGGGGCCGGAGGCAAAGTTGTTGGACAATCCGGACGTATGTTGTCCAGCTTGAAAAATTTTTATTTTTTGATATACTTACCCGACATGGTTATTTTTTATATGAAAGTTAGACGACCCGCTGGCACTGCGCCGGGAAGAAATAATTATAATTTACTATTCTCTTTTTTTTTAGGGATAGCCCTGCTGCCTTCACTTTTATTCTCTTTAGATCCGGGCAAGAAACTCAGCCAGTATATCCTAAATGTCTGGGGAGTGGAAGAAGGTCTGCCCCAGGGCACGGTGCATACCATCACCCAAACCGGCGACGGCTATCTCTGGTTAGGCACCCAGGAGGGTTTGGTCCGTTTTGACGGGGTCCATTTCGATATCTACGACAGAAAAAAAGTAAAACAAATATCCAGTAACTGGATCAAAGCCCTTCATGAAGACCGCCGGGGTAATCTCTGGATCGGCACCCACGGCGGCGGTCTGATATGCCTGAAAGATGGCAAATATACCATATATAACACAAAAAATGGCTTATCCAACGATATTGTCTGGTCTATTTGCGGAGATCAAAAAGGAAACCTGTGGATCGGCACTGAAAATGGATTAAACCGTTTCAAAGACGGCAAATTTACCATCTTTAATAAAAAGGGGGCGGCGCCCCCAACCCATAAAGGGCCTGGGAAAAGCATCACCGGCCAGGTTGACCCAAAGGGGGCGGCGCCCCCAACCTATAAAGGGCCTGGGGAAAGCATCACCGACCAGGTTGACCCAAAAGCTTCTTTTAGCAAAGAAAGGCTATTGAACCCAACTATCGGAGTTCTCTATTTAGACCGCCGGGGGAACCTCTGGATCGGCACGGACGGGGGGCTGAATTGCTTGAAAGACGGGAAAATCCATGCCTATAGCAAAGCAGACGGTTTATCCCGGCACCCGGTAATATCTATTTGTGAAGACCGCCGGGGCGTCCTCTGGATCGGCACCCACGGCGGCGGTCTGAACCGTCTCAAAGAAAACAAATTTACTAAATATACCACTAAACAGGGTTTAGGTGATAATGTAGTTAATGCCATCTATGAAGACCGGGAAGGAAGCCTATGGGTCGGCACGGACGGCGGCCTGAACCGGCTGCGGGAAGGAGAATTTGCGTTATACACGATGGCGCAAGGTTTATCCAATAACATCGTGATCTCTATATATGAAGACCGGGAAGGAAGCCTGTGGATCGGCACGGACGGCGGGGGACTGAACCGTCTCAAAGACGGCAAGTTTACCCTGCTCACCCAAAAAGACGGGCTGTCCGGTGAAGTGGTGCAATCTATCTATGAGGACCGGGAAGGCGCTATTTGGATCGGCACCTACGGCAGCGGCTTGAACCGCTTCAAAAATGGAGCAGTTACCCATTTTACCGGGAGGCGGACGGCGTCCGCAGCCTATGAGGGGTCTATTTCACGAAGTATTATTAAAAGGCAGGGGCTGAACAGTGATATTGTCTGGTCCACCCTTGAAGATCGCGCCGGTCGTTTGTGGATCGGCACGGACGAAGGACTGAACTGCCTGAAAAACGGCATGTTTACCTCGATTACCCAAAAAGACGGTCTAACGCATAATTCCGTCGGTTCTCTTTGCCAGGACCGCCGGGGCGCACTGTGGATCGGCACGGACCATGGACTCAACCGGCTGAAAAACGGCAAAATCAGCACCTATACCAGGAAGGAAGGTTTATCCAATAATACCATAAGAGTGATCCATGAAGATCGAAAGGGTATCCTGTGGATCGGCACGGACGGCGGTCTGAACCGCATGAAAGACGGCAAGTTCAGCGTATATACGACTGAAAACGGTATGACCAACGACATGATCGGCGCCATCTATGAAGACCGGGAGGGCGCCCTGTGGATCGGCACGGACGAGGGGCTAAACCGTCTCAAAAATGGTAAGATCGACGGTATTACTTCCGCCGCCGGACTCTTCAACGACACAATATTCCAGGTGCTGGAAGATGACACCGGTAACCTGTGGATGAGCTGTAATAAGGGGATTTTCCAGGTAAATAAAAAAGAACTCGACGATTTTTTCGCCGGCAGCAAGGCTTCCGTCCGTTCTATATCTTATGACGATAAAGACGGCATGAAAAGCAGGGAATGTAACGGCGGCACCCAGCCGGCCGGATGGAAGAGCCGCGCTGGAAAGCTCTGGTTCCCGACCATTAAGGGGGTGGCTATTATCGACCCGGGCGCTATTGTCACCAACCCGCTGCCGCCGCCCGTGAAAATCG
This sequence comes from Candidatus Aminicenantota bacterium, assembly GCA_023135565.1. Lineage (GTDB taxonomy): Bacteria > Acidobacteriota > Aminicenantia > UBA2199 > UBA2199 > JAGLQA01. The sequence continues at coordinate 11,437 of JAGLSW010000614.1, forward strand.
AAGCCATCATGATAAACAAAACAAGGCTCGCGATTCATTCCCCCTCTAATAAAAACGAACCGGTTATCCCCCCGGGGATCACACAAATCGAAATACATTATACGGCCTTAAGTTTCCTGGCGCCGTCAAAGGTACGATTCAAATACAAATTAGCGGGCGTGGATGCCGGTTGGTTCGATGTGGGTACGCGCAGGACCGCCTATTACACCAAACTCTCCCCCGGGACTTATACTTTCCGGGTAAAGGCCTGCAACAATGACGGGGTCTGGAATGAAACCGGGGCTGCTGTTTCATTTTATGTGCAGCCCTATTTTTATCAAACCCAATGGTTTTACCTGTTTTCTTTTTTTGCTTTTTTGTTTTTAGCAGCCGGTCTCTACCGGTTACGGGTAAAACGGCTCACAAAAAACAAGATAGAGTTAGAAGCGCTTGTGGCTGAAAGAACCCGCCAGTACGACGAATCCAACAAGCGGTTGGAAAAATCCAATCGACAATTGTTCCAGGCCAACGAAGAGATTCTCAAACAATCGCGGGAACTGCGAAAAGCAAAGGAAATCGCCGAGATGGAACGGCAAACAGCCAATAGAGCCAATAGAGCCAAAAGCGAATTCCTGGCCCGTATGAGCCACGAGATTCGTACTCCCATGAACAGTATTATCGGTTTTACCGACATGCTTATGGATACAGACCTGACAGAGGACCAGCAGGACTTTTCCAGGACCATCGGCCGCAGTGGAGAAGCCTTAATCGCTATATTAAACGATATCCTCGATTTTTCCAGGATCGAGGCCGGGAAGCTGTCACTTATCCCTATTGATTTCGATCCTGAGGTGACTGTCTTTGATGTGATCGACATTATCCACCCCAGGATCGGCAGCAAGTCCGTGGAACTGTTGTGTCGTATCGGCGACCATATTCCTGCTTTCGTGAAGGGAGACCCGGGCAGGTTTCGCCAGGTATTGGTCAACCTGATGGGAAACGCCGCCAAATTTACCCGGAAAGGAGAGATCGAGCTTTCCTTGAAAATGGAAGAAGAGGATGATGAGAAAGGGAAGATAAAACTTCATGTCAGGGTACGCGATACAGGTATCGGCATCCCGGCGGATAAGTTGGAAGCTATTTTCGATGTGTTCCAGCAGGCAGACGGGTCTACTACCAGGATATATGGCGGCACCGGGTTAGGGCTGGCAATTTGTAAACAGATAGCGAATCTAATGAAAGGTGACGTGTGGGCTGAAAGTGAATTGGGTAAAGGGAGCACCTTTCACTTTACCGCCTGGATGGTGAAATCGAGAAAAGCGCCGGAAGAAAAGATAGAGCATCGGCATCTAAGCGGCAAGAGGGTTTTAATTGTCGATGACAACCGCAGCAACTTAGATATTTTGTCTCACATATTAGAACGTTCCGAAATGGAAGTGTTGCAGTTGGATAATGCCGCCGATGTATTGCCGGTTATCCGGGAGAGCTTCGCTGCAGGTGAACCCATCGACATCTGCATCCTGGATATCTGGATGCCGGAGAAAAGCGGTTACATAGTAGCCCGGGATATCCGCGACATGGGTTCTCCCATGTGCGACATACCGCTGCTGGCATTTTCTTCTTCTACTATGAGCCGTTCTAAAAAGTTCAAGGATGCGGGGTTTGACGGTTTTCTGCCTAAACCGGTGCAAAGGCAAAAGTTGATCAGGTTAATCGAACGGTTATCGGTTAAAAAAGTAGGGGTTGAAGACGATTTTATAGAGGAGGAACTGGTCACCCGGCACACTATCGACGAAGAAGCCAAACATTCCACCCATATTCTCCTGGTGGAGGACAATATGATCAACCAGAAGCTGGCCCAGTTTATGTTGATTAAGGGAGGGTATCGTGTCACCGCGGTTTTAGACGGTGAGGAAGCTGTGGATGTATTTACAGCGGAACCGGAAAAATTCGATTTGATCTTCATGGATGTACAGATGCCCAGGATGAATGGTCTGGATGCCACCCGGGTAATCAGGGAGCAGGGATTCGTGGATATTCCCATCATTGCCATGACTGCCCAGAGTATGAAAGGTGACCGGGAGAAGTGTCTCGATTCCGGGATGGATGATTATATTGCCAAGCCGATCAAGCGGGAAGCTGTTTTTGCCCTGGTCAAGAAGTGGGCCCGCGGCGCGGGCGGCCTATAAGCTGTTTCGCAGCGGGTGAGCGCTTTTGATTCTAAATTATCAAAAGTTTTGTTCAAACTTTTTCAAAAG
>JAGLSW010000615.1 GCA_023135565.1 Candidatus Aminicenantota bacterium
CGGCAGGGCCGCCGGAGGCAAGCCCACTCGCGTGGTTGGGCGCTCTGCACCCCCGCCGGAGGCGAGAAGCGCATTTCATTGATTTTCGATATCCAGCAGGCAGGTGTTTACCAGGCCGAAATGAATTTTCTTTTTGCTGTCCGCGATTTTTTTCAAATCATCTACGTTTCGTTTAAGCCTGCCGATAGGATCGTCCACCATAGTATCTTTGTCGCAAACGATTATGGTTATGATATCCTCGGCGGAAACAGTAATCTCCCCGGAAAAATCCACCCAACCGGCGGAGAGGGAATTTTTCACCACCGGCGAAGCGTACACCATATCCCGGTTGGCATGGGAGCCTAAAACCACTTTGTACCGTAAATCCGGCAGCCGTCCGCGTCCGCCGCCGCTGTCCCAATTATTGTCATGCAGGTTTTTCTCATCGACGCGAATTTCCCGCGCCATCACCCGGAACTTCCGGGCCCCCGGTTTATTAATACTAAAATCCAGGCAGGTTTCCCCGCTGCATTTCAAGGGCTGCGGGTCTGAGATACCGTAACGAATGGCGCCGGAAATCTTAATAGTGATCTGCTGTTTGCCCTGTGGCAGTGCCGGCACATAGTAGGGTATAAACATTTTGACCGGGTTTCTCAGGATAAAACCGCTTTTTTCGCAGCCGGCCGAACCGTTGATGTTGTGGTTCGAACTTTCTAATGCCGCTTTGACCGGCCGGTTGTTCTTATCGAACACCACAGCGTAGATCAAAGGAACCGCGCTGCTTTCTTTTTTATCGATTTTGGCATGGAAAGTGATTCTCATGCCGGTAATGCCGTTGAAGACTATGTCCGGTTCGGCTTTTAGGGCGGATATTTCCAGCGTATCTTTTTTCTTTTCTTCCCCGGCGTCGGCGTTTGCAGGCAGCAGCGCCCCACAAAGAAAAAGAGCCGTTAACACAAAAAAAATAGTTTTTTTCATTTTTGCACCTTTCAAAGGAGTTGATTAACACAGCCCCGGAGAAATGTCAAGAAAAAAACTAAAAAAA
>JAGLSW010000616.1 GCA_023135565.1 Candidatus Aminicenantota bacterium
AATGGGGGTTAGGGGAGCCTCCCCCTGGCTCACGAGTGGCGCTTTCCAGGGTAGAAAAGCTTATCGTTCATGAAAAGTTTTTGCGGGGGTGCGGGGGGGGCAGTTTTTTTAAAAAGCGCCCCCTGCTCGCCGAAGGCATGGTGGTTTTTATTTTTTTTTACGATAAAATTATCGTTTTTCCTGGTTTTTAAACCAGTCTTTGATAAAGTCGATGAATTCCGGGATAGGCATCATTTCTAAATCTCTCGTTTTAAATCCTTCTTCTTCTCGCTGCTGATAAAATTTTGCCATAAATTTATTAAAGGTTTCCCAAATTTTAGCGGTGCTCGGCACATTTCTCAAACCGTTTTCAACAAACCAGTTTCTAACTTGCCTGACGATCTCTTCCGGGTTATTATTATGATGCTTAATATCGGAGCCTGATAGATCGGATAAAGCTTTTTTGATTCTATGTTGAACCGCCTCTAAAACCAGGCACTTTTTATTCTTTTCCCTGCCCTCTTTGAATAGCCTACAGCCTATATCTATGCCCAATTCGAAGGCCATATTGAGCCGGAATATTTCATGTCTTTTCTTTGCCTGAATCCTGGATAAATCATGGATACTGAATTTGGACTCTCTTACCAAATTGCTTATCTTTTGAATCCTACCTTCTCCTGTATCGAAGCTTTCAGATGCAATTCTCGGGTTGTATCCTAAGTATACAATGGTAAATATTAATGGGCGCAGCAGGGGGATGTAATAATCTTTGTCGAAGGGACAATTTATGAATACATTTTTTTCAAAAGAGTCTGCTTGGGAATCCATTAATTTGAGCAGGCAGTAACAGCGTTCTCCCATTTTTCAACGGTTCCGTCCCACTTGTGTATTACCACGTCGTGTCCGGTTTTTTTAAGTTTACGGGCATTTTTTATCGCCTCTTCCTTTAGCTCATAAATTTTGCTCGCCCGGCCTGCGTTATGTTTCACTATTGCCCAACGTTTACCTCTTTTAATCACATGGGCTATTTTTTTTTCTTTTATATCGTTCATCGTTTTCATCCTTTTCAAGTAATTGCAGCGTTTTCTATCACATGTATATAATATAGCAAAAATCTTATAATTTCAATATATTCCATCAGTTTTCTGAAATTTTTTACATTGGGCGTGAAGTATCTCTTAACTTCACACACTTAGGGTGTAACGTTTTGTTACACTTGCGGGAATCATCTACTGATGGGGCTTTGCGCCTTTTTGATGGGTAATCCGGCTGATCCGCATTAAAAAAGTGTAACGTTTTAGATATTGCGGCAATCGTCTCGAATTGCTTGATATACCGGCCTTTTGGGGGAAAATTGGAAAACCGGGTCTTTTTTACCCCTGATAGTGTTACAAAATGTTACAGTAACGATGACCGGCGCATCTACCCATAAAACCCCTGAAACCTCATTAATAAAGGCTTTCTGGTAGGAGAAACAACTTTGGCATCAAATTTGCTAAGGTTATATATGGTTTTAGAAAACAATTATCACTGTATGCACGGCGCGCTGAAAGGCGTGAAGAGCAGTAAAAAGAGCAGCGGCTGCTGTGTGCAGGTAATATCCAGTGGACGGTGTGGATTACCTGTTCCCGGAGCCGCGGTTTTTAAGGAGGATAGGGGAAATGGGTAAATTAAAATTAGTTTTTTTTGTTTTGCTGGGCATGACTGCCTTTTTTATTTATTTCTGGAGTTGTACAGGCAAGTTTAAAAAGTTAAAAATTTTTAGAACAGGTGAGATAAGTGATGCTCCAGGACAGGCTTGAGAAAAAAACCACCTGCGGGTGGGATTTGAAATATGTAAAATACGTTGTTCATTACCGCCATGTAATGGCATAATATTTAGGAGGATAAAATGAAACGTAAATTAAAAACGAGTATGTTGGTAGTAGTTATTGTACTGTTGGTTATGGGAACCACGGTTGAGGCGAAAAAATTTAGTCTCGGCATCGAATTTGGGTATTTCGCTCCCGGTGGCGACATGTTTAAAACTTTATATAGTTCCGGGGGCTTTACTTATGGCGCGAATGCTGCTTTCGAGCTTTTTGAGAATGTGTCGATACAGGGAGCCGTTGATTTTTACAAAACCGACGGCGTCACCGAGATCACCGGTGAAGGTGTTACCATGAAACTCACCAATTTCCGGTTAGGGCTTTTTTATCATTTAAGCAAAGGGGGCTTTGCGCCCAAGATCGGCGCCGGGGCAGCCATGACGTCGGTAAAGGAAGACGACCCTTTCGGCGGTTTCAGTGATGCCGCGGTGGGTTGGTTTGTGGGCGCCGGGGTGGACATACCTCTTTTCGGGAATTTCCTGGCCGGGTTGGAATTGATTTACAATAGTGCGAAACTCGAAGGTGATTTCGGTAAGGAGGAAACAGGAGGGATTTCCCTGCTGTTGAACTTCAAACTCGAAATTTAGCCCCCGGCGGGGGCGCCATATAAGGGGCTGCTTTGACGCTGCATCATAGGAATATTGTTTTTCTTGCTGTAGGTCGGGCAGCCTCTCAGCCCCACGTTCCCCCGGCGAATAGGAAATCTATGAAAAATGGAGATATTGTTATATTAAAGGAGCTTTTAAAATGTATAAAAAAATCTTACTAATAATATTTGTTGTTTTGTTTTGTATCGGTTGGACCAGTAACCCCAAGGTGAATACACAGGTAAGCCTTTATGGTGGTGGTGACCCCGGCAAGATGGCGCCGGATGGCGCAGGCGGCGTTGTTATTGCCTGGGACGCATCCACAGTGACTGATCACAGCGATATTTTTGTCCAGCGGTTGGATGCTTCCGGGAAGGCGCTTTGGGGATCCGCCGACGGGAATGGCGTCCATGTATGCACCTCGGCATATGATCAAATCAATCCCGAGATTGCGTCCGACGGTTCCGGCGGCGCCATAATCGCCTGGAATGATCATCGCGGAGGCGGTTACAGTCATCATCGTATATACGTCCAACGGGTTGCCGCTAACGGAACGGTGCAGTGGACGACAGATGGCATAGCCATTAGCCTGGAAAACGCTGACGCCGGTGACCATAAACTTATACCGGACGGTTCGGGAGGCGCTTTTATAACCTGGGAAAATTCTTTCACGTCTTCTGAAATACACGTCCAACGTATCGATTCAGCGGGCGAAATCCAGTGGACCCCGGGAGGTATTGTGGTATCTACGCAGGATACTTCAGCCTATGAACCGAACCTAATACCCAGTGGCTCAAACAGCGCTATTATCGCATGGAAACACGTTTCCTCCGGTTACAGCGCTATTTTTGCCCGGAAAATAAACGCCGCCGGAGTACTGAGCTGGGCCGCGGAGGGTGTGCAAATATCCGCTGACGATAGGCGCAGCCTTGATTACTCGATGGTATCCGACGGTTCCGGGGGAGCGATTTTTTCCTGGTTTGAGCGGGGTGATGCCGGGGACGGGAGTATCTATTCGCAGCGAGTCGACCGTTTCGGGGCAGTCAAGTGGGCGGTTGGCGGCGTCCCAATATGCGTAACGCCGGATCACCAGCATCTGCACCAAATGACAGCCAATGGTTCAGGTGGGGCTATTATTGCCTGGACTTCTCACCCGGGTGATTACCGGGAAGATATCTTCGCTCAGAAAATAGGCCCTGATGGAACCGTGAAATGGACAACAAACGGCGTCCCGGTATGCACGGAGGATGGTGGGCAGCGTCGCCCTGAACTGGTGCAAGACGGTTCCGGCGGCGCCATTATAGTATGGGAAGATTATCGCAGTGATACCCATGGAGACATCTATGCGCAGCGTATCGGTGTTTCCGGGGAGAGAAAATGGCGGACCGGCGGCGCAGCGATCTCTACCAGGGATGTTACAAAGATGCACCCCCAGGTGATATCGGATGGCTCCGGCGGCGCCATCATCACCTGGGATGACTGGGGCGGCAATTACGCCCAGAACGTCTGTAACAACGGCGATATAGGCAATTGCAGCAGCCCGGTGGCTGTGATCGAAGCAGGCCGGTTCGGCGGTTTTGTGCCGCTGACTATCCACTTCGACGGCAGCGGTTCTTTTGATCCTAATGGCAAGGTCGTCGGCTGGGACTGGGATTTGGGCGACGGCAGCACATCTTCCAAAGAAACCCTGTCCCACACCTACGATAACCCGGGCAAATATTTTATAGAGCTCAGGGTGAGAAATAACCAGGGTAAGTGGTCCCCGGAAGCAAGGAAACTGGTAATTGCCTATTCACCCGGCGATTTAGAGAAAGTGGAAATCAGTTTGAATCCTTCGGCTGTAAAGGCTTATGGCAAAGGATTGACCCAGGTGGGAACAATATGCTATGAAAAACAAACCGACCCGGGTCATGAGGAAAGGGCTATCCCCGTAGATTTAGGGGTTGATTTTTCGGTCACTTCCGGCGAATGGGTAGATGAGGTCGCCTTTGACACAGGAGTCTACTCCCGTTCCCTTTTCTCCGGCGATCCCGGCACGGCGGCGGTTTCGGCAGTGTTGGACGGCGAAGTGTTGGGAACCGCGCAAGTGGAATTTACCTGGCCTAAGCCCCCGGTGAACGTCTCCGTAGATATAAAAGAGAACCGTTCTCTTTTCCGGGGTCAGTATTATGCGCACCTGTCCTGGTCGGCCAACCCGGATGAGGTGTATACGCCGGCTAACTACCGCGTCTACCGTGCCGTTGACGGCGGCGTTTTCGAGCTTATTGCCGAAGTAGGAGCCGGTGTATTTACTTATGCGGATGAGGCCCTGCCCGGAGGCGGCAGTTACAGCTTTGCTATATCTATGGTGGACGCAGCGGGGGATGAAAGCGATTTGTCTACTACTGTTTCCGGCGCTAAAAGATGAATCGGCAAGGAGCTATTAAAATGTATAAGAAAACTTTACTAATAATATCGGTTGTTTTTTTCTTTATCGGTTGGAGTAGTAATTCTAAGGTTAACACGCCTATTTGTACGGAACCGGGCCATCAAAATTATCCTGAAATTGTAAGCGACGGCTCCGGCGGCGGCATCATTGTATGGTTAGATGGGCGAAGTGGAAGTAGTTATAAAATTTATTCCCAACGGGTAGACTCCGTAGGCACACATTTGTGGCAAGCCGGAGGAGTACCAATCTGTACAGCAGGAAGCTGCCGGGGGGTTAGCTTAGTATCTGATGGAAAAGGCGGCTCCATCATAGTATGGTATGATAACCGAAGCGGTAGTAATGACATTTATGCCCAGCGTATCGCTGCCAATGGAGTCGTTCAATGGAGTGCCAATGGAATCGGCATATGCACTGCCGCGGGCGACCAGGAGTTTTCCGGCATCGTGCCGGATGGTTCCGGTGGGGCTATAATAAAATGGCACGATGAGCGCAGCGGTAATAGAGATATCTATGCCCAGCGTATCGATGCGGCTGGACAGGTGCGCTGGACGGCAGACGGCGTTCCGGTATGCAATGCGGCTGGTGACCAGGAATGCCCCAGGCTAAAATCCGACGGCAGTGGCGGCGCCATCATCGCCTGGAGAGATGAACGTGACAGGATCAGAGGCGACATCTATGTTCAACGTATTAACGCCGCAGGGGCGGTGCAGTGGGCGGTAAACGGCATTGCCGTATGTACCGGCGATTATAGCAAATATGATCCTAACTTAGCATCCGACGGTTCCGGCGGTGCCATCATCGCCTGGTGCGACCGGCGTTATGAGACCAATGGTCAGGATTGTCTCTATGCTCAACGTATCGATTCCAGCGGCAGTACCCGGTGGCAGGAGAATGGCGTTAATTTGCACAGATCTTATGATGAAGTGACGAATATACAATTGATACCCGACGGAAAAGGAGGCGCTGTCATTGCCTGGGTGGATTTTTGTTTTGATTCGCTTATGGGTAATGTGTATCGCAACCTGATGGTTCAGCGGGTAGGAGCCGCCGGGGCGACTCAATGGACCTGGTATCCCCAGGTGTGCACCAGGACCAATGAAGGCAGCCAGCACTTGATCGCTAACGGTTCAAGGGGAGCGATAGTTACCTGGGGGAATTACTGCGATGACAAACCCGCCGATGTGTATATCCAGGCCCTGGATTTTTCCGGCACGGAACTGTGGAATGAAGGCGGTCTGGCTGTATCCACAGCCGATGATATTCAAGATTCCCCCAGGGCAGTTTCGGACGGTTCCGGCGGCGCTGTCGCTGCCTGGAGGGATAGACGAACCGGCAGTCCTATGAATAGTGACATCTATGCCCAAAATGTGTGCGCCAACGGCGAATTAGGCGACTGCGTCCGCCCCGTGGCTGTGATCTCGGCGGACCGGTTCGGAGGTTTTGTGCCGTTGACTATCCAATTCGACGGCAGCGGTTCTTTTGATCCTAAAGGCAAAGTCGTCAGATGGGACTGGGATTTGGGTGACGGTTCCACATCCTCGAAAGAAAACCTATCTCACACTTACGATAATCCCGGCAAATATTATATAGAACTCAGGGTGAAAAATAACAGGGGCAGGTGGTCCACGGAAGCAAAGAAACTGGTCATCGCTTATTCTCCCGGCGATTTAGAGAAAGTTGAAATCAGTGTAAGTTCTTCCGGAATAAAGGCGAATGGCAAAGGACTGCTCCAGGTGGAAACAACCTGCTATGAAACACAGACCGACCCGGACCATGAAGAGAGGCCCATCCCCGTAGACTTAGGGTTTGATTTTTCCACCACTTCCGGCGTTTGGCAGGATGAGGTTCTCTTTAGTTCAGGCACGTACACCCGTAACCTTTTGTCCGGCGATCCCGGCACGGCAGTAGTTTCGGCGGTTTTGGACGGCGAAGTGCTGGGAACCGCGCAAGTGGAATTTACCTGGCCTAAGCCTCCGGCGAATGTTACGCTGGAATTAAAGGAGAACCGTTCTCTTTTCCGGGGTGAGTATTATGCCTACCTGTCCTGGTCCGCCAACCCGGATGAGGTGTATACCCCGGCCACATACCGTATCTATCGCTCAGTGGACGGTGGCGCTTTCGAGCTTATTGCCGAAGTGGGGGCCGATGTATTTACTTATGCGGATGAGGCCCTGCCCGGAGGAAGCAGTTATAGCTTTGCCGTTTCCATGGTGGATTCGGAAGGCGATGAAAGCGATCTTTCTGCTACTGTTTCAGGTTCTAAAAGGTGAATCATCTCCGGCTTTTGCTGCACTGATGCGGAGCGGCTGAGGGGACGGCTTATACCCTGCCCAGGTGGTGGGCCGCCACGGTATCAGGTACTAAAAGATAAAACAGCCGTGGATGAACCCGGCTGGATAAAAACAGGTCATCATCCATCTTCTTAAAAAGGTCTTCCTGGTCTACCGGTCTGCCATTTTTAATATCTTTCTCTCCCTTTAATATTTTCGGTTAATTTCATACAGCACCACAAAACAACTGCCCCCTTCATAATTACAAGGAATGCGTCATTCTTTTGTTGAATAAAATTCCAAAATAGATTATAATTGATTTTAAAATAATTTTGGAGGTAACAAAATGAAAAAAGTATTCATGATTTTTTTAATTCTCACTTTCGCCGCCTTTACGTCCCTGGCCGCGGACAAAGTCATCGCCGCTGATGCGGATCATATCGGCGACATCAAAATCGCAAAAGGAAATGTAAGAATCGGGGAGGACGCCGATGTGATGGGAAATATTTTCATCGAGGAAGGCGACCTCTTTCTTGCCGATAATTCTGATATCGTAGGCTCCATCACCATCAAAAAAGGCAATATTTTTATCGAAGACAAGGTAGATATCACCAAAACCGTTAATATAGGGTTAGGCAGCATCACTATGGGAAATAATAACGACATCCACGCCGACCTAATTTGTAAAAAGGGCATCGTAAAAATGGGCGCCAATAACGACATCCACGGTAGCGTCTATGCCATGGAATTAAAAAGAGGCTCCAACAGCGATATCCAGGGAAAATTCCATAAAACCGCGCCTAAGTAGTATCCCGGGAAGGAATCGAAGAAACTCAATTGGGCCCGGTTCAAAAGGGAACTCGTCTAAACCTGGGAAACACTCAAAAACCCGGAAGCGCTCGAATCCTTCCTTAACACCCAGTAATTTTTAATATTCCAAGGAGGAATAATAATATGTCGGAACGTATGATAAAACAGTTTATAGAGATGGTGCAGATCGACAGCGAGTCGGGCGAAGAAGCGCAATTTATCGATTACCTGCTCCAGGAGTTCAAAAAATTAGGCGGGGAAGCGGCAAAGGACGATTACGGCAACCTAATAGCCAAATTCCCGGCCAAAGGCTGCACAGGTAAAGAACCTATTTTGCTTTCCTGTCATGCCGACACGGTGAAACCGGGAAAAGGGATCGAGCCGGTTCTCAAAGACGGCGTGATTCGTTCAAAAGGCGATACTATCCTGGCTGCCGACGACAAAGCCGGAATTGCCGAAATGCTCGAAGCACTGCGCACTGCCGAAATTTACCCGCCTATAGAAGTGGCTATCAGCCGCCAGGAAGAGGTGGGACTTTTAGGAGTAAAGAACCTGGATTACAGCCGGCTTACGGCCAAAAAGGGATTTTTGTTGGACAACGATACTTTAGAAACGATCGTCATCGGCGGTCCCTCTTATTTTGCCATCGACGCGGCGATAATGGGACGTGCCGCCCATGCCGGCATGGAACCGGAAAAGGGCATCAATGCTATATTGGCAGCGAGCAAAGCCATTACGGCTTTGAAATTGGGCCGGTTGGATGATGAGACCACTGCTAATGTGGGCGTAATACAGGGCGGTTTAATCCGCAACGGTGTGCCTGACAGCGCTACTTTCCTGGCCGAGTGCCGCAGTTTGAACCACGAGAGGGCGCAGGATTTAGCCGACGAAATGGAGAAAACCATCAGGGAACAGGTAGAAGCCGGCGGTGCAAAAGTAGAGATAAAGATCGACAATTTATGTAAAGCCGTAGATATACCGGAAGATTCCTGGACCGTGTTGGTTGCCCAAAAAGCTCTAAAAAAAGTAGGCATAGATGCAGCCACTACTTTTATTACCGGTTTTACCGATGCTTCTATCTACAACAACAGAGGTATAGAAATGGCGGTCATCGGTATCGGCGCGCAATTGGAGCACTCCTGCGACGAACATATCCAGGTGGCGGATATGGAAAAAGCCCTGGTTATGTTAATAGAGATTTTGCGCCTTTCCGCGGCTTAGCCCCACTGCGTGGGGAGCCTATAGCCGATGAGGGGCGCTTCTCAGGGCAAAAAGCTCATCGCTCAACAAAAGTTTTGTTCAAACTTTTACAAAAGTTTGGCCCCCGGCAGGG
>JAGLSW010000617.1 GCA_023135565.1 Candidatus Aminicenantota bacterium
GTTTGGCCCCCGGCAGGGTCGCCGGCGGCAAGTCCCTCAGAGTGCTGAATGCCGAAAGTTGAACACTTACCGGCATTCAGCCTTCCGCATTCCGCACCAGGCAAGAGTTTAGAAAAAAAATAAAAAAAAAGTTTGAATATTTTTTTTTTTAGTGGTACAATCAAATTTGGAGCTAACAACATGGCAGAAAGTGTTCGTAATAACTTAAACTTAAAGGTGCAATTACCCGGGCAAGTAGGGGTTAGATTTTCGGATGCTGAAATAACTAACATAATGCTGCATAAAGCATTAAACAAAATGGATTATTTCAGGACCCGGTGTGTCGAGATGGAGGAGAAATACGGCCTCGACTTCAAGGGTTTCAAAGACAAAATTATCAACGGCGAAGAAGATATATTCGCTGAATGGGACGAATTGGCTTTATGGCAGGAATTTTTTAATTCCTTCGAAGAATGGAAGCAAAAGTACGAGGAACTAAACCGCTTCCTGGTCTGATTCTTTTAGCAGCGCCATTATCGACTAATCGCAGCCCGTTATTTTAGCCTATATTAAAAGAGCGTGTACTATACTAAAATTTCCTGGAAGTTATAAAAATCGGCCTGTCCGGTTTATGAATTAAGAAGCGCTGTAACTTCTTGTTCCAATTTCGGTAAGTGTTTGACTATAATAAACTAATTCCTTCGTCTTCTCTACGGTGTTTTTTAAGTAAGGATTTTGGATAGACTTTTCAACGAGCAGGTCTACCTTTCGATTTAGCAGTCCCTGCAATGCTTCTTGCAAATCGAAAAAATTATCGGCATAATCCAGGAGCGGGACGCCATCGAAAGAAATCAAAAAATCTATATCGCTCTCTTCGTTAAACTTTGGGGTACAAGCGGAACCGAAAAGATATAGTTGTCTTACTTTGTGCTTTCGGCAAAGCTTATTGATCGCGGCGATTTTATCCTCGATTAAATGTACCATACATATATTTTACACAATTTTATTTTTTTTTCAACCACTGCCTTCTTTTTGTATTATTTTAGGCATATGCGAACATTTCCTCATCGGCATGTCAATGTTCTCTTCCTTATTATTTATTATCCAGGTTCCACACTTTTTCCAGGTTGAGTTTGCGGTACACATTGGATTGGGGATACTTGCATGTTTTGAGGTGTTGGCGGGCAATTTTTATATATTCATCCCGGATTTTATACCAGCGTTCTGGATCTATGACTTTCATTCCCCTGGTTAGAGGGTCCAGTTCCGTGGCTGTCAGGGCCATCACCTGGAGTTTTATTTTATCCGGGGGAAAGTCCCAGTCCACGCCCACATCCCATAGCTTAGCAGTGCCGTCTCCACTCCAGGTCAGGATACGGGTTTCGTCTATGTTAAAGGCAGCTCCCATAACATCATCTTTATGTACCATTGGATCCCCTATTGGTTTACCGGTAGTGCTGTCCCAGAAGCGTGCGGTTTTATCGTCACTCCAGGTCAAGATGCGGGTATCGTCCGCATTGAATATTGCGCCACTAACATCGTCTTCATGTACCATGGGCAAGCCTATGGGTTTACCTGTAACCCCATCCCAGAGACGCACGGTATAATCGTTGCTCCAGGTCAGGATACGGGTTTCATCGGAATTAAATATTGCGCCACACACAGTCTCCTTATGCGCCATGGGAGAACCTACAGGCTTGCCAGTGGTTCCATCCCAAAGACGTGCGGTGTTATCCCAACTCCAGGTCAGGATACGGGTCCCGTCGGAATTGAATAGCGCGCCATTGACATGACCTTCATGTACCATGGGCAAGCCTATGGGTTTACCTGTAACCCCATCCCAGAGACGTGCGGTGCAACCCATACTCCTGGTCAGGATGCGGGTGCCGTCGGCATTGAATAACGCGCCATAGACATCACCTTCATGTACCATGGGCAAGCCTATGGGTTTACCTGTAACCCCATCCCAGAGACGTGCCGTATTATCCTCACTCCAGGTCAGGATGCGGGTACCGTTTGTATTAAATATCGCTTCACTGGCAAACGCTCCGTATCTCATAGGCGAACCTATAGGTTCGCCGGTGGCTCCATCCCAGAGACGCCCGGAGCCTTTCTCGCCATATCCAGCATTCCAAGTCAGGATGCGAGTTCCAGTAACATTGAATACTGCGTTACGAATCCCTCCTTCATTCAACATGGATAGGTTTGCCGGTTTATTCGCAGCCACAGCCCAAAAACAAGCTGTTTTATCTCCACTCCAGGTAATGATATGGGTTTCATCAGCATTGAATCTTGCGCTACCAACATGTCCTTTATGTACCATAGGCAAACCTATGGGTTTGCCGGTAGTTCCATCCCAGAGACGCGCAGTCTTATCCCTACTCCAGGTCAGGATGCGGGTGCCGTCGGCATTGAATATTGCATCATAGACATCACCCTCATGTACCATGGGCGAACCTATGGGCTTGCCTGTAACCCCATCCCAAAGCCGTGCGGTACCATCACCACTTCTGCTCAGGATAAGTGTCTCGTCGGAATTGAAAACCGCTTCATAAACATCATCTCCATGAACCATTGCCTGCCCTATGGGTTTGCCGGTGGCAGTATCCCAGAGCCGCGCAGTGTTATCGGCACTGCATGTCAGGATGCGGGTCTCGTCGGAATTGAAAACCGCTTCATAAACATCATCTCCATGAACCATTGCCTGTCCTATGGGTTTGCCGGTAGCAGTTTCCCAGAGCCGCGCAGTGTTATCGGCACTGCATGTCAGGATGCGGGTCTCGTCGGAATTAAATCTCGCACCGAAGACAACTCCTCCATTTACCATGGGGGAACCTATGGGTTTGCCAGTAGCAGCATCCCATAGACGTAAAATCCCCTCAATGAAAAAATTTAGATCGGCACTCCAGGTCAGGATGCGGGTCTCACTGGCGTTGAATCTCGCACCCAAGACAGCTCTTTCATGTACCATGGGTGACCCTATGGGTTTGCCGGTAGCAGCATCCCATAGACGTGAAGTCCCCCAAAATCCCATCAGATCGCCACTCCAGGTCAGGATGCGGGTCTCGTCTGCATTAAATATCGCGCCAATAACATCAGATTTATGTACCATGGGCGAACCTATTGTTTTTCCAGTTGAAGTTTCCCAGAGCCTTGCAGTGTGACCGTTATCCCAAGTCAAGATGCGGGTCCCGTCGGCATTGAATATAGCGTCTTTGCCCAATTCTTTGTGTTGGAAAATATATACCGGTGGATAACAATTCCAGAGATGATTCATATCGGATAATAGGGTCTTGAGCAGCAGAGGCTCAGGGTTTACATTAACTGCCTCCGCAAAAAGATGGAATGCAAGAAGCGTATCACCCTTTTCCCTGGCGGAACGACTGTTGTCCCAATAGTTAATTGCCAGTTGTCTTCGGGTGTTTTTCTCCTTTATATTTACATTATAGAGCAGGTATAAAACCGATAAAAGCCCGAGGATTATGACTGCCATAATTACCCTGGCTCGCTTGACTGCCCTGGAATTAGCGGCTGCCAATTTTTGGGATGTCGATGCTAATGCCTGGGCAGCCTGGAGTTCCCTCTGCTGCTGCCGCTCCTTCTCTCTCTCGACGGCTTCCCGCTGCTCTACACCGGCCCGGACAAAGGCAATCTCATCGGCTGTCAAATTGGCTGCAAAGGCTTCCAACAAACCTTCCATCCGCGACAGGCGGACTCCCTGGAAAAGATAAGCCGGGTCCCTGTCAGCTTCTTTCCATTCCAGGGCAGCCCGGCGCAGGACACCGGTCAAGCGCGACGCTTCCCTATCCTCCGCCATCCAGGCGGCCATCCTGTCCCAGCGGCGTATCAAGGCTTCATGAGCCACGTCCACCATTTCCTTTTCCCGGGCTGCATCCCGCGACGCGGTGAGTAAACGGGCTTTGATCCAGCGATCTAATACCTTTTCCACTTTCTCAGGAGTTTCCCCGGCTGCCAGCAGTTCCTCCCTGGAAGCGCGGCGCCGGGTATCCTCAGTCCCCTCTCCGGGCTGGATCAACCGCAGCACAAACATTTTGCGCAGGATCTCCTTTTCTTCGTTTTCCAGTTTAGCGTATTCCGCTTCAGCCCGGTTCACCAGGGCGCCGGTTATACCTCCGATCTCATCGTAAGCCTGAGACGTCAACAGGTTCCCGCGCCGATTTTCATAAAGCTCCAAAAGCGCATGTTCCAGCAGGGGCAGTTCGCCGGGGGCATCCTTTACATCGGCCAATACCCGGTTCACCAAACCGTCATCGAAGCCCAGTCCCACCAAACGCGCCGGTTCTTCAATCACCCGCCGCAGTTCAGCTTCCCCCATGGGTTCCACCTGCACAAGGTGATCGATAACAAACATATTCAGTTCCTTATAATAAGCACACTTGCCGATAAAATCGGAACGTAAGGTCAATATCACCGTTACCGGCCCATCCAGGACATCCACCGCTTCCAGCAGCAGCGATATAAAACGCCGCCGCTCCACTTCAACAGCGGTCTGGGTAAACAGTTCTTCAAACTGGTCGATAACTATAAGAAGCTTATCTTTTCCATCCGCCCGGTCTACTATCTCCCTGCCTAAAAAATGAAGCATATTGCCCGGTTTATTCAACCGTGCCAATAAATCTTCGGCAGGGGGGACGTCTTTCCCGGTATAGGCTCCGTGCAGGGCAAAAGCCAGTTCCTCTACGGGGCGCAAACGGGGCGTAAATACAACAGCCTCAGCTTGCCACCGCAGCGGAGCCAGCAGCCCGGCCTGCACCAACGAAGACTTACCACAGCCCGAAGGCCCGGTGACACACAAAAAACGACTGTGTTCCAGTTTGGCCAGCAGCCGCTGCGCCAATACTTCCCGCCCGAAAAAAAACCGCCGGTCCTGCTCACGAAATATCTCCAGGCCGCGGAACGGGCATTCCCCTTCTTCTATCTCAATCTCGATTGGACTGGGGCCGGGTTCTTTGCCTTCGATACCGCATACCAACCGGCGCAGCGTTTCTTCTTCCTGCCATGTTTCCTTGAAAACAACCCAGGTATGATCCCGTAAAAACCGGGGCAATTCGCTCTCCCTGCCGGGACGTACAGCCCTCGGCAGCAGTACGGGCAGGACGCGCATGGAATTTTCAGACACCCGGGAATCCACGGCGGAACGCATCTCTGTATGCTGCCAGGCGCTGATACCGTGAGGGCCTAAAAAAACCACACAGCATTGGGATTGGTCCAGTGCTTTTGCGATATCATCCAGCCAGGAGTCGCCGGGGATCAGGTTCCATTTATCCAGCCATACCTTAAGACCGGCTTTTTTGGTAAGCCAGAGGGCAATTTTTTCTACTATAGCTTTATCTTTTTTGTTGTGGCTCAGAAAAGCAACGTTCTTGCCTGTCTCAAAAAAACCAAAAGGAATGTTATATCAAGATTAAATGGATGTCCAATTCTCAACCTGGAGGCCGGGAAATAATTCTTTTATTTTCTGAAAAATATTATCATTGCTTACTAAAATCAGGTCATTATCGACTGCTGTGCAGGCAAGGATGAAGTCAACATTATGCTGCTTCATCGGTTTGTTCTTGATTCCCGTATCTTTTCGATAAAGGGCTTTAATCTCACCATATATTTCAGCCCCTTTTCCCGATAAGGGGAGCGTTGGAAAACGACGTCTGACTGAGTTTTGTACTGCCAGGAACCGTTTGTATTTTACCGGTTCATCTTTCACACAGGCAATTCCATATTGTAATTCATACAACGTCAAAATAGATATAAACTTCATTTTCGTCCGGGAGTTTAGATAACCGGCTAACTACAGGCATATGAAACGGCGATTTTTTTTCTTCTAAATATGTAATAATATTAGTATCCAGGAGGTATCTTCTCATGTTTTTTTTGGCCCGGGATCGTTTGCAAAGGTAAAACCTTCCCGAAATTCATGAAGGTATGTTCTTAATTCCTCTCCCAGTTCATCACCGAGCAAATTTTCATTCGACATTTCTTCGGCAATCGCTGCCCAGCGGCTCTTTTTCATCGATTTACCTATTGTCTTTTTCGGTTTGATTGTTTCCGCTTTCTTTTTTGAAATGAGGCCGTAATGCAGCAGCATCTTTAACACACGCTGCAGCGTGTCCGCCGACTCCGGAAGGTCGATTGTAAGTCTTCTCTGTGGCATTTTATTCTCCACACTTAATATAGAATGGTTTTACCTTTTTGTCAAGTGTTAAATTCGCCTAACGGTGGGAACCCGAAATATAGACAACATGTTGTTCATTACCGCCATGTAATGGCATAATTTTATCGGCATGTCAATGTTCTCTTTCTTATTATTTATTATCCCGGTTCCACACTTTTTCCAGGTTGAGTTTATAGACCGTCGCTGTCAGCGGTCGAGTAAGCATCGACATCTGTCGATCAAACATCGAGATGTGTCGATAACGCTTCGACATATGTAGGTCGTTCTTTATCAGCGGTTGAATATGCCTTAACATAGGATAGACAATCTCTATCACCTGTTAATCACTCTTCGACATATAATAGACTCTCTCTATTATCGGTTGACCGGCGCTCGACACATGATAGACTCTCTCTATTATCGGTTGACCGGAACTCAACCTATGATAGACAATCTCTATTATCTGTTGACCGCCGCTCGGCATATGATAGACAATCTCTATCAGCGCTAAGTCCGGGTGCGGGATATGATAGACTGTTTCTATAACCTGCCGGTCGATTGTCAAGATGTGATAAAGCCTTCCCTATGTCCAGCGCAGGCCGGAAAGCCAATCTACTACATACCGTAGATTTTAATAGTTGTTCCTTTGATACTCTTCTCTTGCTTGAATATTTTCTCGTCCCAGGTTAAAGTTTCCGACCTGTCGAATATCAACAGGTAGCCTTCTTCAGTGCCGCACTTGTCCATATAATCCCGGGTCTGAACCAAACCTTCTTCTATAACCGTTTCCAGACCGGAATGCAGGTGGCGGACTTTCATCTCGATCACAGTCTCCTGGACACCCTGCTTATAGGGCCATATCACTAACAAATCCGTGCGCCGACGTCCCAAACCGTACTCCCGTTCCACCCTGCCGCCGCCGTTCACTATGCGCTGCAAAAATGCCTGTAATAACAACTGCGCGCCTGCTTCAGCATACTCGAAACCATCTATCCAACTCTCGAAATGACGGCGGAAAAAACCCTGGAATGCAGTTAACAACTTATCCATATCCAGGCTGCCGTCTTCGTTCATATACCAGGGCGCTTCCTGGTTGATGGTCAACTGGGCGCTGTAAGTCAACTGCCTGGGAATCACTTCCCGGTAGATGCTGTTGGCGATTCTCAACTGCCGCTCTTTCGTGACCAGACCTAAATCCACTACATAATCGATGTCGTCGCCGGGGATTTTTTCCGCTTCTTCCGAACCGGCCAGGATGGGCTCGATAACCCGCCGCACACGGTCTTCACGCAGCTTGTCGGCCAATTGGTCTAAGTGGGTTTCGCGACGCAGGATCAGGTTCTCTTTAGCCTGGAATATGATGTCCTTAGTGATGGTTATACCTCGGTCACGGGCCACTTTCATATCGAAACAGGCCTCATAACCCAATGCATTGACCAGCCAGGGCTGCCCCCCGGTCAAGTCCCACAACAGCGGGAATATTCCCGGTTCAAAAACCTGGCCCGTTTCTTTAGTATGCTGCAGGAATAAAGACTCGGTTTCCGGCTGCGTAAAATTCCCCACCCGCAGCGATTTTGCTTTAATATTGAAGGCGCTGCCGCCGGTGACGATGTCTTTCTCCTTCTCCGAATAGATGCGGTAGTCGCGGACGTCGCGCACCCCGCAGAGGATGATGCTTTGGGGAAACAGGTTGGGGCGCATGGTATAACCGCTGCGCAATTGCCGCAGAACCGAGATCAAGGTATCGCCCACTAAGGCGTCTACCTCGTCGATAAAAAGAACCACCGGCTGTGGGCTTTGCTTGCACCACTGCATTAATGCTTCGTTCAAAGCAACCAATTCACCGCTTTCAGCGAAGATTCTTTTCCTATTCTCTTTGAGAAATGAATCTTCAAGATACACGATAGCTGCCTGGGATAGGATTTCCAGGATAGCCCCGATTCCTTTATTCACGTTTCCCCTGGCAGCCTGGGCAGCTTCTACATTTGTGTACAGGCATTTATAGGTTCCCTGCCGGTTCAGGTAATCCATCAAGGCCAGGAGGTAGGAAGTTTTGCCTGTTTGCCGGGGAGCATGGAGCACGAAGTATTTTTCAGCGTCGATCAGGGAGAGGATTTCCTTTAAGTCGAAGCGGGTCAGGGGATCGATGCAGTAGTGCATTTCTTTTTTTATCGGCCCCGCCGTATTAAAAAAGCGTTCGGTTTTGTTTTTTTTCATGTTATCCCGATTATAAACGAAAAGAGGACAAAAGTAAAATCTCTAAATTTTTGTTCAACGCCATCTATTACGGAGCGAATTAAGGGCAGAATTATGAATGATGAGCCCCGCGGCGCGGGGAGCCGATAAGCTGCTTCGCAACAGGGGTGGTGACAGCGCTTCACAATTAACAAAAGTTTTGATCAAACTTTTTTGAAGGTGCGGTATGCCGCGGCCCCCGACTATAATTCAATGGGGGCGGTGTGCCGCTGGTCCCCAACGAAAAATTCAATGGGGGCGGCTCCCGGCAGGGCCGCCGAAGGCAGGGCCAAAAGAGTTCGTGCTGGGGCTGAAAGCTAGGGGCTGTTATGGACTGGGGCTGTTTTTAAAAAAGATACATAAACCAGCTAAAAACGATCACACCGCCAGCCATATAAGCCAGCAATTTCAAGCCGTATTTTATAATATCTTTTTTTTCGTCGAACCGGATAAAAGCGATTACAGTAGAAACGATAACCGCAAAAATTAACATAGTGATTAAGTGGCTTTTAAAAATAAAGATCATTTTCTTCTTCCCCTGGCTATATCGAAGGCGTTCAAGGCGATAAGGTAGTTTAGCAGACCGGCGCTTACCATGTAAGTTGTGCCGTAATGATAGGTGGCTACTTCTACATTCCCTTTAGCGAAGCCGAGAAATTTGATGATAAAATAGAAAATCCCGCTGCCAAGGTCTCCGAAAAAACCCAGGATCAATAAAGGATGAAGTTCTTTGGCATCATAGAATTTTCCCTGCATGATAATGCCGAAGATTAAAAGCAGGGCAACGCCGGTTAGAAATACCGCGCCTTTGAGGTATTTTTTTTGGACAAAATGACCGCTCCCGGGAATCAACCAGGATAAGAAAAATATTAGGTATGCTTTCATCTGTGGATTATACTAAACTTTGCCCCAAATGACAAGAGCAAAGGGGACTGAATTATGAGTTATGAATGATGGATGATGAGGAAAGCTCTGCCGGGACCGCCTCCGCCGGGTGACTAAATATCCAACCAGCGCTCATCCGCCGAATATGAAATACCCCGCTTTCTACAATATTCCTCCGCTTCCGCACTTAATCCGCTGCGGGAAAAAATAAATCCGACAACCCGGTCGAGTTTCTCGATCGTCACCATCCGCTCTAACTTTTTCTCAAAAGACTGCGCCTCAGCTTTAGAAAATGCCTTCCTGTCCCTGCTCTTCACTTCACCCACAATAGAATATTCCGCGGAGGACTGCGCCGGGGCAAAAATATCTACACTGAAACCTTCGGCAAATCCCGGCGCATAACGGTAACTCCATACCCGCCGGTATTCGCAAAATTTAAAATCCGCGGGCAAATTACAAGTCATCTCTTTTAACAGAACATTCTTCGACCGGGCATGATACAACAATTGATCCAGGATCAAATACTCGGCAAAATATCCTTTCTGATAACTAAATTTCCCCAATAAACTGCGATACTTCTTCTTTAACTCCTCGAAAGCTTCCAGGTACTCCTTCCTTATCTGCTCGCTCTCAAACGCCTCGATCTCCTCCTGGTATACGCCGCGAAACACTTTACCGAAAATATTATCCTGTACCCCGCGGTAACGAAAGTTCGATGCGCCTTGCTCGATGATGTCCGCCCTGACTAAAGCTTTCAGTTTTTTCTCTAATTCGGCGTCGGTATATTCCAGTTCTAATTTCTCCAACAACTCCCTGCGCGTCACTTCCCGGTTTTTGTTTTTACTGAGGTAGAGCACGATGTTCTTGGCCTGCCTGTCGTTAACCCGGTGAAAAGCAGTAGAGACATATTCCATCCAGGTGGATTTGATTTCACCTTCGGTGCGCAGGGTCTCGAATTCCAGGGTGTCCGCCAGCCCATCCACAGTGGTCAGGTCTTTGTCTTCATAAGTGGAGCGGATAATAGCGCTGATGTAAAAAGGACTGCCTTCAGACAGTTGGGCAATAAGATACGCGGTCTCTTCGGTAACCGACACATCGAAAAACCGCGAATATTTGAAAGTCATTTCCACGGCCTCTTCTTCCGGCATATCGCGCAAAAATTTGAACCTGAAACGGCCCGGCAGCAGCATCATCAAGTCGTTCAGCAGCCAACCCACCCAACTGCCGGTCACCAACAGCGGGGCGACTTTGCTCTCCGCGGCGCTCAAATACCCCCCGGCCATGTCGCTGAACACCCGGGTCATGGTTTTATCCCGGTACACCAGGGCATTCATAAACTGGAACTCATCGATCATTTGCACGATAAATTCATCCCTGGAAGCTGCCAGGTTTTTGGGCGCTTCCCGGACTATGTTCCACAATATCCAACCATGGCCTTGTTTTGATGTGTATTCTACCTTTTCGATCATATCTATCAAATAGTCCAGGCCCTCTTTTACGACTGTTTCTTTGACCTTATCGAAATTTGTGTCCGGCGTCTGGCCAAGGTATTCCCGCTTCCTGGACTTAAAGGCCATGTACTGGTAAATAAAAGTAAGAAAAAAATCGAGACAAAAATCCACCACGTCGACGGTTTCTTCCCTGATTTCATAATAAAAAGGGATCACGCCGTCATTCTTGTGGAAAGTAATGTTGAACAATCTCTCTATTAGGGCTGTTTTTCCCATTTTCCTGCGCGCCAGGATGGCGGTACTTTTGGATTTTCTCTGCTTGATCTCGTCGATCCAGGTCAAGAAAAAATCCAACTCCTTCTGCCTGCCGGTAAATAATGCCGGATTCCCGATTCGTTCTTCTAAATAATATTTCATGATTATAATGGATAACACAGGAAAAAAGAAAAGTCAAGATTATTTGTTGTAAGTGTTCAGTTTTGGAAAAACTAAACACTTACAGCCTTCAGCTTTCGGCCTTCAGCCCCAGCCAAAACCGCCGATTACGCGGATTATAATGATTACACAGATTTCTTGACCCTACCATTCTTCTATCCCCGGAGTAGAAACTTCTCACTTTTTACCGGCAGCAAATAAACAAGCTCTTCTCTATCATCCAATTGGGCGCCGCTGCCGGACATTCTTACAAGAATTTCGCTTCCCTATTTACAAGAAGCGGGAAATATTGTATAAATAACCATGAAAGATTTTAACGACAATAACCGCTGTTTCGTCTGTGGCCCGGCAAACCCAAATGGGCTGAAACTCTCTTTCCAAAACAACGAAGAAAAAGATCGAGTAGAAGCAGAAATTTGCTTCCCGGCACACTTGCAGGGCTGGGGAAACGTGGTCCACGGCGGCCTCGTCTCTACGGTGCTGGACGAAATTATGATAAAAGCCGCACATGCAAAAAAATTCAAGTGCGTCACCGGCGAAATTACGGTGAAATTCAAGAAACCGACTTTTACCGAAAAAAAATACTTCGTCTCCGGCAAAGTCACGGAAGCAAGAAGCCGCCTGGTAATGACCGAAGCCACTATCACCGACGAAGAGGGTAATATTACCGCCCGTTCTTCAGGAAAACTCTTCACTGTATCATGAAAAAAATTACTTTCGAAATCAAATCGATACTGAAACTAAAATTAGATATGGTGGAATTCCCCGAACTCAATTCCAAACGAAAATGGGTGCAAAAAGGAATCGATGTGCTGAAACAACATGCGCCGGGCATCCTGGCCTACCTCTCCAAAGAAAGCATCATGGGCCGCCTGAAAGAGTACGAAATCATACTGAAAACCGAAAGAAGTACCAAAGAAGAACGGCTGGAATTCTTTTTCAATATCTGGCTCAAAAAAGAAAAAGCCAAACGTTTGCTTTTTGTTTTCATCGAGGTCCTGCTCATCCCTTTTACGGGCATCCTGGCTCTCCTGCCGGGGCCGAATTTTTTCTTTTACGTCCCGGCGCTGCTGCTCTATTATCATTTTACTACTTACCGCGGCCTGCGCCATATCGACGTGGATGAACTCAACATCGAAGTGATACATTATTAGCAGCATTCGGCAAACGGGCACTCGCGAACTCTGATGAACTCGCCTCCGGCGGCCCTGCCGGG
>JAGLSW010000618.1 GCA_023135565.1 Candidatus Aminicenantota bacterium
AGTTTGAACAAAACTTTTGTTTATTTAAAATCAAAAGCACTACTCACCCGTTTTTAGGTGGTGGATTTGTGATTTGTATTTTGTGATTTGTATTCCCATATCCATTTAGATTCACCTGTCCGGGTGTTGAACAATTGCGTCATTTATGTTATCATCTGTTTTGTTACCCCTTAATAGGGTGGGGACGCCGTCCCCGGCAAATAATGATACTACCTTATTCCCCAGGCGGAATGAAGAGTTACGAGGATTCTTATCATGAAGAAAAATTTCGATGCAGAAGAAAATTACCGGGATACAAAAAAAATAACCGGCTATGTCCCGAAAAACAAAGCAGTCCCCAAAACCTACTCCGACTTAGGTTTCAAAAGCGGCCTGGAAATCCACCAGCAGTTGAAAACAGCTAAAAAATTGTTCTGCCGCTGCCCGGCCGGTATTTACCATGACTCCGATGACTTTAACGCCGAGGTTATACGTCACATGCGCCCTACCCTCAGCGAATTAGGCGAATACGACGGTACGGCCTTGATGGAGTTCAAAACCAAAAAAAATATCACCTACCGCATTAATAACAAAACGGCCTGTACCTACGAGATCGACGACACACCGCCTTTCCCGCTCAACCAGGAAGCATTGGACATCGCTATCGAAATCGCCCTGATCTTAGAAACCAACATCGTAGGCGAACTCCATATCACCCGCAAACAATACTTAGACGGCAGTATCCCCACCGGTTTCCAACGCACAGCAATAGTAGGCATCGAAGGGGAGATTCCCCTGACAAACAAAAAAATTCGTATCATCCAATTGGGCATAGAAGAAGAATCCTGCCGGGAAGTTTCGGACATCGGGCACGAACGCATCTATACCACCGACCGGTTAGGTATACCCTTAATAGAAGCAGTCACCTACCCCGATATGCTGACTCCCGACGAAGCTGCCGAAGCCGGTCACTATCTCAGGTTCTTAACCCGCAGCACCGGCAAAGTGCGCACCGGTATCGGCGCTGCCCGCGAAGACGTAAACGTCAGTATCGACGGCGGCACCCGGGTGGAAATCAAAGGTGTGGCCCATATCGCCTGGATCCCGCTGCTCACCCATATCGAGGCTTTCCGCCAGAAGGCGCTGCTGGAAATCAAAAAAATCCTGGTACAGCGCTTTCCCGACCCTTCGAAGTGGAAAATGAGCCACAAAACCCTACCGGCATCTCTCAGACCGGAAGTGCCGGGTCTAAACAATAATAATAACCGCAAAGAAAAGAACCTGTGGAAAGCCGTAAATTTACCCGGTTTCAAAGGAATTCTTTCTTTCTTTACCCAGCCCGGGAAATCTTTCGCCAACGAAATCAGCGACCGCTTGAAAGTGATAGCCTGCATCGAAAAACCCAACCTGATCCATTCGGAACCCTGGGATAAGCAGCCCGGTACAGATGCTTCGCTTTCCCGGGAAGAACGAAATCTCAGCGGTTTTTTAAATGGTTTTCGTTTTGATTTTGCGCCGCTGCGGGAACTGCTAAAAAACGGGGAAAATGACGCCCAATTGATTATCCGGGGGCCTAAAGCAGACATTAAAACCGCTTTGGAGACTATCGCGGAACGCTGCCTGCTGGCCTTTGCGGATGTCCCCGTGCCCAATGAAACGCGCAAATCTTTCCCTGACGGCAGCACTATTTTCGAACGCGTACTGCCAGGCCCCAACCGTATGTACCCGGATACCGATTCACCGCCTATATCCATCGCGGAAGACCGCATACAGGCCATCCGCCAAAAGCTGCCGCAGCAGGTTTTCCTGTCTATGAAACAGATGAAAGAGTGGAAAATCCCGGCAGATGCTTTTGCTTATATATTAAGCCGAAACCTGTACCCCTTAATCGAAAAGATCGTTCGCGACTTTAACCAGCCCGCGGTTTTTGTGGGTACGCTGGTGGGGCACCGGCTAAAATATATCGAAGGACAGATCGAGCCTTCCGCTCCTTTCGATTACCGGCGCATCTACGAGCTGTTCGCTTTTATCATCAAAAAGGAACTAAAACGGGACATCTTGAAAAAGATGCTGCCCGAAGTTTACCGGCATCCCAACAAGGATTTCGATACAGTACTCACCGGCATAGATTTCAAACCGGCGGCGGAAGAAAAAATCCTGGACAACATCCCGGTATTAATGGATAAATTCTTCGAGATTTCCCGCTTAAAAGAGAAACCGGCATCGATACGTTGGGTAATGGGCCATTTAAGGCCCATCGCCTTAGGGAATATGGCGCTCAAAGAGCTTCACGGGAAAGTAGCTGCCGCCGCGGGAGGCGACAATGACTGATATGTATAAAGGATACAAAGGAAAAGCCCTGGAAGCATTAAAAAAGTTCAAAGTCAGGGTATGGAGCGATGCGGCTGTAGACACCAGCCGCGGGGAATTTAGAGGTATCATCCTGCCGCGTTCGGAGAACGACGATGACGACCACTTAGTGCTCAAATTGGCTACCGGTTATAATATTGGGGTAGCTATAGACACCATCATCGACATGCAAGAATTAGGCTACAAAGAAGCGAAATACAAAATACCTGAAAAAGAATTCCCCACCTCACCGGATAAACCTTACATAAAACTTTTCGGCACCGGCGGCACTATTGCTTCCCGGTTGGATTACCGCACCGGGGCTGTTATCCCCGCATTTTCCCCCGGGGAGCTTTACGGCGCGGTCCCGGAACTGGCGGACGTGTGCAACCTGACCACAGAGAAACTTTTTGCCGTTTTCAGTGAAAACATGGGGCCGGAGCAATACATCACCCTGGCCAAAGCCATCGGCCAGGAGATCGAGAATGGTATCGGCGGCATCGTCATCGGCCACGGCACCGACACCATGCACCACA
>JAGLSW010000619.1 GCA_023135565.1 Candidatus Aminicenantota bacterium
GTTCTGACCCGCCGGAGGCAAAAAAGACTTAAATCTCATGTTTTTGTCTCCACCGTCCCCTCGCTGTCTAAAATTGCATCTTTAAAAAGCGTCTCTATGGAATCTTTGTTGTGCTTTTTTAATAGGGCGTCCGGTTCGCCTTCCAATATTATGTTTCCCTGGTGGATAATCAACATGCGGTCCGCATATTCGACTTCGTCCAAATTATGAGTGCTTACCAGGATAGTTTTGCCCTCTTTTTTCAAACGGTAAATTTCAGACCAAAAACTGCGCCTCACTTCAGGGTCAACGCCGGACGTAGGTTCATCCAAAAAAATAATCTCCGGGTCCGTCATCAAACAAACAAAAAGTGCTACTTTTTGTTTGATGCCCGGCGGGATATCGGCTACTTTTTGTTTCAAAATAGGCAGGCTGACAGAGGCTTCGATCTCTTTTTGTTTTTCCCTGATCCGGCTTTTATTTAGGCCCGAAATGCCGCCGAAAAACTCGACGTTCTCTAAAGAATTGAGCAAAGGATATAAAGAGAATTTTTGGGACATATAGCCTACTATTTTTTTGATTTCGCGGCGATTTTTTTCCGCGTCCATGCCTTTGATCAGCACCTGGCCCGACGTTATTTTTAAGAGGCCGTTGATCATTTTGATGGTGGTGGTTTTCCCGGCCCCGTTGGGACCTAAAAAACCGAGGATTTCGCCTTTTGCGATGCTAAAACAAATATTGTTCACAGCGGTAAAATGACCGAACTTTTTAGTCAGATCGCGAACTTCGATGATACTGATCCCATTAGACATAGATCTTGCCTCCGGCGGCCAGGGGGGCTTTTTTGAAAAAGCGCCCCCCTTGACCCCCCCAAAAACTTTTGTTGAGCCGCTTCGCGGCAGCCTTCTTCATGCTTGCTTCCTTTCGTAATAGAGATAGATGTCTTCGAGCTTGGGCTGCTCTTCTGCTATGCTCTGCGCCTGGATTAGATGGCTGTGGTCTTTTTCCCCGCTGCGCAGGTACTTCAAGTATTTGCCGCGGATATAAATTGCATTCTTTAACTCCGGGACGCTCTCTAAACGCTTCAACTCGTCAAAAATACTACCCCGGGGCAGTACGCGGTACAATTTGGCCGGAAAATCCCGTTTCAGGTGGCCGATTGCGCCTTCCTGGATAATCCCGCCGTCCTTCAAAAAAATAATGTAATCACCCCGCTCCGCTTCATCTAAGTAAGGCGTCGAGATGACGATGGTTTTGCCTTCTGCTTTTAGCTCTTCGATGATATTGAAAAATTCGATCCGGGAAAGCGGGTCAACCCCGGTAGTAGGCTCGTCTAAAATAATGATCTCCGGCGCGGAAAGAAGAATCGTAGAAAGCGCTAATTTCTGCTTCATGCCGCCGGAAAGAGCGCCTGCCCTGCGACCCCGAAAAGGACTCATACCGGTTTTTTCTAAGAGTTCGGTTTTTCGTTCTTCTCTTTTTTTTTTCGGCACCTGGTGGATGTCGGCAAAAAAGTTCATGTTCTCTTCGACACTCAAATCCATGTACAAAGAAAAACGCTCGGGCATGTAACCGGTAATTCTTGTGATTTTGCTGTAGTTTTTGTCTATTTTTTCTCCTTTTAGATAGATGGCGCCGGAATCGTTTTTTGTCAGGCCCACCATCATTTTGAAAATAGTAGACTTACCGGCGCCGTCAGCACCGGTAATTATAGTGATGGTGCCGCGGCGTATCTCAAACGAAACTTGCTTTACGGCTTCAATAGGGCCAAAAGATTTTGATATGTTTTCTAATTTTATCATGTGTTTGCCTCCGGCGGGTCAGAACCTT
>JAGLSW010000062.1 GCA_023135565.1 Candidatus Aminicenantota bacterium
CTTTTGAAAAAGTTTGATCAAAACTTTTAATAATTTTAGAAGCACACCCCCCGCGCAGCGGCTCATAGGTTGGGGACGCCGTCCCCCTGCGCCGCGGGGATCACCAGTATACTCCTTTGGCTATTAAATCGGGATGGGGCGCGGGAATCAATTCAGCGGCAGCCAGCATACCTTCTTGTTTGACGAAGGTTTTTGCGGCTGCCAACGATTCTTCCACATCAGCCAACTCACCGGTCATAACAAAATAAGCTTTGCCGCCCAAACCATTAGCCAACCTGATTTCTACTAATTGAACCGGCGTGGCTTTAACAGCAATATCAGCCGCCTGTACACAGGTGGCAACGGAAAAAGATTCGATCACACCAAGAGCGCCGAAAGTTTCGACCTTAGTCGTACCGGCAATGGCAGGTATGACACTGCGGTGCACATAAGGCAAAAAAAGATCGGATACTACCATTTTCCCGCCGCTTTCAATTCCGGCTTTTAGGGATTCTTCCACGTCGGCAACTTCGCCGCAAATAATAGTGAGGTACTTGCCGGGACAAATGGGGTGGGTCTCGAGTATCCTGATAGGCGCTTTCTTTGCCATGGCGTCACAAGAATAAATACCCCTGGCTACCGATTTATACTCGATTATTCCTAATGCCGGTTCTTTCATGATACTCAACTACTCCTTTATTTCTATAATCGTGTCCGTGACTTCCGTTACTTGCCCGGCTATGGACGCATGATACACCGTGCCGGTTTCACCCGCCGGAGATGCGGCTATCACATCCCCCATTCTTACTTTTTCACCGGGGGCCACGCGAGGCTGCGCCGGAACCCCGGTGTGCCTATCGAGGGCGATCCTCACCTGCCCTACTCGCCCGGCTCCTAGGGCTGGAATATTAACTGCATATTCGCCAAGAGCAAGCTTTTTCAGCATGGCAGAAATAGGCACTTTGCGGTACTCGATTTCCGGTAAAACAGCGGCAGGCACTTCTTTGTGGGGATTCTTTATACCCCTGAGCATTAATTGTTTTTTATATTCGGCGTACACTTTTTTGGGCGACAACTGCATCACATCACAGGCCACTAATTCACACATGCCGCATTGGCTGCACAAAAATGCGGAAGTAATATGGTCAGTGGGTTCGGCCATATCATAATCTATCGTCCTCATGGTCATGTGCGGAAACAACGCATGACCGAGCAAATTGCGGGGACAAAGATCACTGCAGCGGATACATTGACAGCAGGCTGCTTTGGACTTTTTTACCATTTGCGATATGGTTATGTTTCGCATCTTGACTATGAAATGATCTTCCGGGAGAACAATCACTGCGCCGGTGGTCTTAGCAATTCCCTGCCGCGCGTCTTCTACAAGAACTCCCATCATGGGGCCGCCGTCTATCAGCACATCGGTAGGCTCCAGGGTGCCTCCCGCTATTTCTACTAAATCTCGATAAGAAGCGCCGATAGGCACTGTAACCACCTGCGGCTGCTTTACCGATCCGGCAATAGTTACCGGCCTTTCAGTTACCGGTTTGCCGTTAAGCGCATCGGCAATTTGAGCCAAAGAAAGCACATTGCTCACCAGGACGCCTACATGGAGCGGCAGCCCGCCTTCCGGGATAATGCGGCCGGTTACATCATATACGGTTAAAAACTCATCTCCGGCGGGATAATAATTCTCCAATAGATGAAGCTTAATACTGCCGTCCCGGGGCAGTTCCGCTTCAACTGCCGCTGCGACTTCTTTATAGTCTTCTTTTACAGCTATGTAGCCAACCTGCGCTCCGGTGGCGGCAAAAACATGCTTCATGCCTTCTACAACCGCATAAGCCCTGTTTTTTAATAAAGTCTTATCGGAATACAACAGGGGTTCGCATTCGCTGCCATTAGCAATCACCGTGTCCACCCGGGCCTGGAGTTTGATATGAGTGGGAAAACCTCCACCTCCAGCGCCCACTACTCCGGCACGGTACACGGCGTTAATTATGTCTTCTTGCATTTTTTTTATTTTATTATTTTCTTGCCTTCGGCGACCAAAAACCTTTTTGAAAAAAGGTTTC
>JAGLSW010000620.1 GCA_023135565.1 Candidatus Aminicenantota bacterium
TATCGAACGTTCGATACTCCGGCAGCGAACCGATCCTGTGCCATATATTATGTAATAAAATAATCGCCGCGCCTATCAATTTCCGTTCAAATGACTATAAAAATGCGTTCACAGCAGCAAAAAGACTATAAAAATCCGTTCACCAATATCAATTTCCGTTCATAAGAGGTTTTTTTATAGAAATTAGACGATTTGGCAGTAAAAATGCTAACACGGAACAGGGAGCTTGCAGCGCCAGCCCTAACATTCAGCCCCAGCTAAAAGCTTAGGACGGATAAGACTGTATAAGACAAATGCCGGGAGCAGGCATCCAGCACCGGGACAACCCCGCAAAAACTGCTTTTGTGTTAATTTGTGAATCTGCGGGGCCCATATGAGGTCATAGTAATGGTAGAGCGCCCCTCATCATTCATCGTTCATAATTCATAACTCATTTTTCATCCCTTCATGTGCGCTGCCTGGTAATCGGTGGGCAGCACCTGGAAGCGCTCCCTAAAACATTTGGTGAAATAAGCGGAACTGGAAAAACCAACATCTAAAGCCACTTCTAAAACCGAAATGGCGCTGTTTTTCAATAACTCGGCCCCTTTCCTGAGCCGGTGGGAACGAATAAACTCGGTGGGATTTTCCCCGCTTAAGGCATGTATCTTGCGGTACAACGTGGGCCGGCTCATTTCCAGTTTATCGCACAAGGAGCCCACGTTAAAATCAGGGTCCGATAGATTATTTTCTATCATATCCTGCAATTTTTGCATGAATTTTTTGTCGATCTCCGCTAACAAATATTTGCCCGGCTGCAGCGTCAACCGGCGCTGTATATTTTGCTGCAGTTGGCGGCGCAGGTCGATGAGATTCTCGATGCGGGCGCATAATATCTTCGTACTGAAAGGTTTGGTAATATAATCGTCCGCCCCGGTTTCCAACCCGCGGACAATACTCTCTTCCGAGGCTTTGGCTGTCAAAAGTATAATAGGAATATGACTGGTTTCTATGTCATTTTTTAGGACTGCGCACACTTCGTAACCGTCAACTCCAGGCATCATTACGTCGCAAATGATAAGATCAGGGATAAACCGGCGGGCCTTTCCGATGCCTTCCGCCCCGCTGCCTGCCTCTTCAACCAGGTAATGGGGCAGGAGCGATTCCTTGATGAACGTCCTGACATCGGCGCTGTCCTCCACTATCAGGATGATCTCTTTCCCGGCGCCCGGGATCTCCGCGCTGGCGATACTTTCAGCCTCCTCTTCTACTGCATCCGGCGGTAAAAGCTCCGGGATTTCCCGCTGAACTTTAAGCCCTGGAGATTCAACGGGCTGGTCGACTATCTCGCCGGGTTTAAGAAAAGAATCGCCTAAAGGCAGCCTGACAATAAATTCACTTCCTTTGTTTTCTTCGCTGCGCACGAAGAGCTCGCCATGGTGCAGGGAAACCGACTCTTTTGCCAGGGCCAGACCGATGCCCGATCCTCTATGAGCATGCTCGCCGAGACCTTCGGCCTGGTAAAAACGATCGAAGATGTGTTCGAGCTTTTCAGCCGGGATGCCGATGCCTGTATCCTTTATAGAGATTTCCAGGAAACCCGGGGCAGGCTCTTCGCTTCGTTTTAGAGTAACGGAAATTTTACCGCGGGGTGGAGTGAATTTTATGGCATTGATCAGCAAATTACAGATCACTTTATCCAACTTTTCCGCATCGAAGTAGAGGAGAATATTTTCTTCTTCGTCCCGGTAGGTCAGTTCGAGTTCATTCTGAGCCGCCAGGGAATCGAAAGAACCGACAATGCCCTTTAAAAAAGGGACAATATCCCGGCGGGCAGCTTGTAATTTCATCTTGCCGCTTTCAAATTTCGAGAGATCGAGCAACTGGTTTATCAAACCCAGCAGCCGTTGGGCACTGCGCCGCATCATACCTATTTTTTTTCTCTCTTCCTTATCCCGGCAGGCAGAAAACATCTGCTCTAAAGGCCCCATAATCAATGTCAAAGGAGTACGGAATTCATGGGAGATGTTGGCAAAAAATCGGGATTTAATTTTATCCATCTCCTGGAGCCGCAGTTGTTTTTCCCTGGTTTTTAACTGCCTGACCCGGAAGCGGATAATAAAAGATATTGCCAGGACACCAAAAAGAACCGCCAAAAAATAAAACCATGGGGTCTGGTGAAAATATGGACGCAAATAAAAGGAGAAAGAAGCCTCTTTCTCATTCCATACCCCATCGGCACTGCGGGCGGTGACGCGGAAAGTGTAATGTCCCGGCGAAAGCCCGGTGTAGTTAGTACTGCGGATATTTCCCACATCTATCCAATTTTTGTCATATCCTACTAATTTTAATTTAAATTTTATATCTTTCGGGCTGATAAAACTGACGGCTGTATAGTAAAATTCCAACCTTCTTTTCCCCGGTGTCAATTCCAGGGGAGGGCCGTTCTTTTCCCCGGCATGGAAATTAACGGTCTCGCCATCTACTACCAATTTCTCGATAACAAGAGGTAGGGACGCGGAGGCCGGCGGCTTTTCGATCCGGTTGGGATCGATCCCGGCAATGCCCCTGCCGGTGGGGAACCAAAATCGCCCGTCCCGTGTTTTACATCCGGGACCGGTGCACCAGCGAGATTTCATGCCGTCCTTTTCATCGTAAGAATCGGGCTGCACACGGGCGCTGAGCCCGGCTGAAAAATCCGCTAACTCTTTTTTACTGAGCCGCGAAATCCCATTCCGTCCGCCTAACCAGAGATAACCCCTTTCATCCTCTAATATTGAATATACATAGTCTTCGACGAGGCCGCTCTGCACGGTAAATAGGGTATATAAGCCGCTCTCTTTTTCTGCCGGGGAGATACGAACAAGGCCGCTTTCCGTACCGAACCAGAGTGTGCCCTCTTTATCCTGGAAAGCGCAGCGGAACGATTTATCCTTGAATGGGGCGGCCCGGTTATAAGGAGTGAATCCTCCATTTTCTAAGCAGTCGAGCCCGGAGTCGGTTCCCACCCAGAGATCACCCCGGTTGTCTGTAAATAAGAATGTAATGATGTTACAGGAAAGCCCCTGGTTGGTGGTAAAGACAGTAACAGTTAATTTGCCCTTGTTTTTGTTCAGCCGGTTCAGTCCATTTGAGGTGCCGATCCAGGTATTTCCCCGGTTATCTTCAATTATGGAACTTATCTTGTTGTCAGATAAACCGTCTCGCCGGCTCAATGTGCTGATCCGGCCTTCTTTTAACTGCCGCACACCTGCCCAGGTGCCGATCCAAAGCACGCCCCGGCTATCTTCGAAAAGGCTTTGCACCCGGTTGTTTCGCAGTTCCCGGTCAACAGCCGGTACAGCGGTTAATTCCCCTTTTTCCAGCCGGTTTAAACCTCCATCCGTACCGATCCACAATGCGCCGTCCCGGGCTTCCAGGACACAATTGACATAATTGTCGCCCAGTCCTTCCCGGCTGGTATAGGTGATGAATTTACTATCTCTTAACTGGTGCACCCCGCCTTCTAAAGTTCCCACCCAGAGGCTGCCTTCCCGGTCTTCATAAATAGAATAGACAAAACCGCAGGTCAATGCGCCGCCGCCGGGGAGCGTACTCAACTGCCCATCTTTTAACCGGGATAGGCCGCCGCCGTCGGTGCCGATCCAGAGGTTTTTCGATCTGTCCCGGTAAAGGGAGGTGACGGTGGGATGAGGGAGGCCGGCCCTACTGCCGGCACCGGTAAACTTATTATCGTGCAAACAAAAAAGGCCGTTTTCGTAGGTGCCGATCCAGAGGTTCCCGGTGTCATTTTCGAAAAGGCAGACATTCATAGTGTAGGGGAAAGCGTCTCGATAGACGTAATGCCGGAACCTCTCCCCTACCCTGCTTGAAACCGCTGCGGCGGATTGGAGCAGCTTAAAGACGCCGGATTCCGTAACCACCCATAAGTCGCCATCGTCGTCTTTAAATATAAATCTCACATTGTCGTCCGGCAGGCCATTTCTTTTTGTATAAGTAGTAAATTTACCCTTTTCTAAGCTGGTGAGTCCTTTACCGAGGCTGCCGATCCACAGGATGCCCCGGTGATCTTCATTAATCGCCCTGATTTTGTAAAGAGCTTTATTCTCCGTGACCGGGTAATTAAAAAAAGCACCTTCTTTATAGTAAGTGAGGCCGCCGGACTCAGTGCCGATCCACAGGGTACCGCCGCGGTCTTCATAGAGGGCGCGAATTTTGCTGCTTTTTAATTGGGACGTTTTTTCTTTGTTAAACAGGTCGAAATCGACGCCGTCGAACCGTACCAAGCCATCTGAAGTGCCGATCCAGATGTAACCATCCTGTGTTTGTTGGATAGCATAGACCGAGTTTCCCGGCAGTCCACTGTCCAGGTTCCAGTCCTGGATATTGTATCCAGTGATTGCTTTTTCAGGGTCTAATGCTGAAAGGTTAGTTGGAATCCCAAAGTAGATGAGTAAACAAACGATACAGGCATAGAGGATTAAGCGCAGCCGTTTCATGAAAATATTTTATCTTATAAATAGGAAAAAATCAAGATCAACTAATCCCTGAATTTCCTATCAATTTGCCT
Organism: Candidatus Aminicenantota bacterium; assembly: GCA_023135565.1. Lineage (GTDB taxonomy): Bacteria > Acidobacteriota > Aminicenantia > UBA2199 > UBA2199 > JAGLQA01. The sequence goes on from JAGLSW010000620.1 coordinate 4,550, forward strand.
CCGGCGGCCAAAAACCTTTTTGAAAAAAGGTTTCTGGACTTCCAAAAACTTTTCATGAGCGATACGTTTAGAAAAAAATTTAGCCGATTTACGCAGGCTGCAAAGAGGTTTTCGCATTTTGATGGGAATTTTAGGATCCCTTGTTCACAAAAGGGGGATGTCGGGGGCGAGGAACTCGCCCCTTCCATCCCTTAGTTCCGGGTAAAAAGGATTTGCAAACCCACTCACCGGTTACTTTCATCCGGCGGGAGTCAGCCTGCCCTGGGACGGGGATAGCAGCCCAGTACCGTATCTAACGCGGCACTGTCGTTTCCTGTTCCGGCGGTGATTTTTTGCAGTTGGTTGAGCGCCAGGGCCGCTGTTCCTTTCTTTTCCGCCAACGCCGGTGACTCTTCGACAAATTCCCGTAACAGGGAAATACATTTTTGTAAGTTTTTTTCTTGTAAACTACTCATTTTATGTTACCTCCTTTAATTTTTTTCCGGCCTCCAGGTCTCCAAACCCTCGAGAGCCGATCTCCCGGAAGCCGTATTTATTATAGTATGATTTCAGACAGAAAGATGGTAAAAGCGAATCAAAAAATGGTAAAATTTGGACACTGCGCCGCCAGGAACCGGCAGCGAACTAAGTTCTTCCTGCTTCCGCTGCCTGGAAAACCAGCGGCAGTTGGTGAAATTTCTTTTTGAAACACTTGGTGAAATAACCGGCGCTGGCAAATCCTACCTCGAAAGACACTTCGGTTACATTGCCGAAATTGTCTTTCAATAACTGCGCACCCCGTTTGAGCCGGTAAGACTGGATAAACCGGTGAGCCGATTCACCGCTTAAAGCCTTTATCTTGCGGTTCAATGTAGCCCGCCCGATGTACAGGGCGGCAGCCAGTTCAACGACGCCGAATTCCGGTTCAGATAGGTTCTTCTCGATGGCCTGCTTCAATTCCTTCATAAACTCCCGGTCCACCGAAGATACGGCGATTTCCGCAGGGCGCAGCACCATCTCACGCTGGATTTTCTCCTGCAGTTGGCGGCGCAGGTCGATAAGGTTTTTAATCCGGGTCAGCAGTATAGTTGTGTTAAAAGGTTTGGTAATATAGTCGTCCGCTCCGGTTTTTAGGCCGGTGACGATACTCTCTTCCGAGGCTTTGGCGGTTAAAAGAATGATGGGGATATGGCTGGTTTTGACATCTTCTTTTAAAACACTGCATAGTTGATAACCGTCAACCCCGGGCATCATGATGTCACTGATGATTAGATCGGGGATAATCTTCCCGGCTTTGTCGATACCCTGCCGCCCGTCCGCCGCTTCCGCCACGGCATAACCGGCTTCATCCAGGGGTTCACGGATATATTTGCGTACATCGGGATTGTCTTCCACTATTAGGATAACATCTTTCTCCTTTGTTCCAGGTTCGATGTCCTCGCCCGTTTCCCCCGGTTCAGCCTCCTGTTCCTGCATTTCTTCCGCATCGACTGCTGCTCCTTCTACATGTAAGCCCGGGTTCTCACAGGGCGTGTCAGCCCCGGGAAGCGGCACCGACACTTCATCCAGGATTTCCTCCGCTTTTAAATGTGCGCTGCCTAAAGGCAAGCGGACTGTAAATTCGCTGCCTTTGCCTTCCCGGCTGTTGACCGCTGCTGCGCCGTGATGGAGGGTAACCAGTTCGTTGACTAAGGCCAGTCCGATGCCGCTGCCTTTATGTTTATGTTCATGGGAAAAAGCGCTCCCGGCCTGGTAAAAGCGGTCGAAAATATAAGGTAGTTGGTCTTCGGAGATACCGATGCCGGTGTCGCATACCCTGATTTCTACGTAACCGGCAGGGAATTTTTGCTCACAAGATTCCCGTATAATGGCATTGTTCCCGGTTGAGGGGGCGTTTTCTCGAACCGCTTTGCCGGGGGGATACCCTGCTGCCGTGACAACGATTTTGCCACCGGGTGGAGTAAACTTCAGCGCATTGGCAATCAGGTTGCCGATTACTTTCTCCATCTTCTCCGCGTCGTAGTAAAGCGGTAATTCCGCAGCATCCGCCCTGAAAGTTAAATTTAAGTTCTTTTGTTGGGCCGCGGACTCGAATGATCCCACCAGACCTTTTAAAAAAGAGATGATATCCTGCCGGGAAGCGGACAATTTCATGCTGCCGCTTTCCAATTTGGAGAGGTCGAGCAGTTGGTTGATCAGCCCTAACAACCGCTGCGAATTGCGCAGCGCCAGGTTGATATTTTCCGCCTGCTTCTTATCCCGGCAGCCCGGGAGCGCCTGCTCTAATGGCCCCATAATCAAAGTCAAGGGTGTACGGAACTCGTGGGAAATATTGGCAAAAAAGCGGGATTTTACCTTATCTAATTCTTTCAGTTTTTCGGACTGTTCTTCCAGCAGGAGGTTCTTCTCGTAAACTTCTTTTGTCCTCTCTTTTACGATTTTTTCCAATCTCCGTTTTTCCCGCACCAATTTCCAGGAGCGCCATCTAAATATAAGATAAATCCCCCCAAAAAAAAGAAAAATATAAATCAAATAGGCCCACCATGTCCAATACCAGGGAGGCAAAACCCTGAACCGGAAGCGGTCTTCACTGCTTATATTTCCGTATACGTTTTTGCCCAGCACCCGGAACGTATAAAGCCCGGCATCTAAGTTGATATACTCTTTTATGCTTTCTCCTGTCCAATCGGACCACTCTTTATCGTACCCGGCCAGGAAAACTTGACAGCGGGTGGAAGATTCATCTTCAAAAAAAGGGGCGGCATAGCTGAAACGGATATTCCTGGTTTTGTATTCCAATTGTGGGACAGGGAAGTCAATATCGCCGCTCCGTTTGCCCCCAAAGATTACCGATTTGTCGTCGATCAACTCTACCCTGCGGATGTAAGCCCGGAAGGGGAGATCATAGTCCTTTTTTACTGTGGTATCGAAACGCACCAATCCTTCATTACCGGCAAAGTAGGCTGCGTCGCCTGCCGGATCCGGGTAGATAGAGTTCACCTGCACTGAAGGAATGCGGCGGAGGGGTTTTCCTTCGACAAAATAGGCGCCGCCGGGCCGCGGGACAGCGCGGAAATTCTTAAATTTCGAATCAAAGGAACTGAACCAGATATTCCTTTTTTTGTCCTCGGCCAAACAAAATATATAACGGGCACCGCCGGCGAATTTTTTTCCCAAAGTATAGTCGGGTATAAAAAGGCGCTTTTTTTCATCAAAGCGGTATATTCCTTTGGGAGTTGCAAAAATAGTATGCCCGGCTGCCCAAAAGGTATCGACGCCTCCTGGAGGTAGACCGTGTTTTTTTTTATTACAGCGGGTTATCTCGATAGCGCCGCTCGTTTTGGAGGGCCAACCGGTAGGGAAATCGACTTTTATCACCTCGCTGTTCGATGTACCCAACCACAGGTTCCCTTTGTTATCTTCAACGATAGTTCTTATTTCCCCTTCGATATCATTATCTTTATACTCCACTGCCCAGCGCCCCTGTTCCCGGTATAAAGCAAATAATCCCGAGTTTGTTCCCACCCAGGTTCGGCCCAGCGCCCGCCGGGAGCGCAGTAAAAAAAAAGTAGATGCTGCGATCACCCTGTGGCATGTAGGCGTACTGCTCTTTGTATCCACCTGGAAAAGACCGCCTGTTGTGGCTGCCAGCAGGGAGCCGCCGGTTGAGAGTAAACAGTAACATTCGGTAGTAATGCCGGGCAGCGGACGAAATTTCCCTGCAGGCGTAAGCACAAATAATCCCCAGGTGGTGCCTGCGTATAAGTCCCGGCGGGGTCCGTGCCGGGAAACCGACAAAACCAATCCCGGCAGGTTCGATATTTCTTCGTTATAGAAAGAGAGGGGGGAACTATATTCGATTTTCGATATACCGTTATCTAAAGCCAGCCACAGGTTGCCCCGGGAATCTTCAAAAACGTACCTCACCATGTTACCTTGCAGTCCCGAAGTCCTGGTAAAGGTCTCTATTAACCTGCCCTGTGAATCGATAATCAGCAGGCCGCTCCGCCAGGTAGCCAGCGCAAAATGACCCGGTTTGGATTTAAGGCGGATACCGTGGCTGAGTTGTTTTTCTTTTAGCTGGTTATCCACTTCTGTAGGAAAAGGCAGTATTCTACTGCCGTCATAAAGATAGAGGCCATTTTCCCGGGTACCGATAACCACTTCCCGGTCATTGTAAGGAAACATGGCATAAACACCCACTCCGGCAAACAATTCACCGCCGGGGATGAGTTCCAGTTTGTCGTTGACCATTTGCATCAGGCCCACTTTTTTATGGCGGATGAACAACCTGCCGCGGCAAACAAAAGAACCGGCAAAACCGGAATCCGGAACCAGGGGCTGCCAGGTTTTCATTTCCCGGGAAACGGGATCCCAGCGAAAAATAAATTTTTTAGTCCTAAAATAGATTCCCTCTTTTGTGGCATGAGTTCTCATTACCCAACCAAAAGTTTGTGCTTTTTTTTCTACCTGTTGAAGCAGCGAGACAAACTCCAAAGAACCGTTCGGTTCCGAGCCGATAAAACCGATCTCATTGTAGCCGCCTACGTAGATAACGCCTGAATCACCTAAAGCCAGGGAGCGTACGTTGGGGAGCACGAAGCCGCCCCACTTAACGCCGTCGTATTCGAGCACTCCGGCCTGGTTGGCCGCATAGATCATGCCCCGACTGTCTTCCAGGATGAACCAGTTCTGGGGATGAAAGCCATAATCCTTCCTGTTGTAGTTTCTCAAATACCGGCACCCGCTTTCTCCAGGGAACTCTACCGCGGCCGGGAATAAAAGTCCGCACACAAGCAAAAACAAGCAGGGAAAACCAAAGGCGCTCAGCTTTTTAATGCGCTTCGCCCGGGACAAGCCCCATTGTTCATTACCGCCATGTAATGGCATAAACACTCCAAAAAAACAAACGGTTATTTCGACTCATTGTCCGCCGGGGCCGACCTTGACCGGCACCTGCGGGTTATCGCTATCCCGTAAAAGCGAAGAAGGTTTTAACGTCCAGGTTTTTCCATTACGTTTTAAACCCAACCGGAAGCCCGTCTCTTCATCTGTTTCAAAACCGATCTGACAATCTCGGTCTGAAATCGTCTGGATACGGATGGTTTCCCTTTCAGTTCCCTGTACAATAACAGTATTTCCTGGAGGAATTATAGTTTCAGTGACGTGCCTACCCGTATCGCTCTCCACCTTTTCAACATTGATATCGATCTCTTCTTTGAAATCGTTTCTGACGATATATTCAACCATTTTTACCTCCTTTATTTTATTACTTTAATAAACATCATAACAAACTCTATTATTTTATCTGAAATTGAACAACTTTTGGATCCGTGGGTTGACCCTTTTTTATCAACTCTTTAATATATTCCACCAATGGAATATTTATCATCGGACGGAAAATGTCTCTTCCATATTCATCCTTCCGAACCACTATAAGCGAAGCGTCGAACACCTTCTTCCCCAGCATTGCAAAAGCATGGTTCTCAAAAGTATCCTTACATTTTTCCCAGCCAACCGGTTGAATATCATTAAGCACAAATTCACTTTCAACAGCTTTACTTTCATCATCCGATTTAATACCTCCGGCTAACATACCACCCCCCAAAACATTGGTGAAGATGACCAGCGCCTTCGCCATATCATAACAATTGACTTTTACCTGCATGGGAATCGTGTCCTCTGCGTCTACCGGGAGTATCTCATCCAAAAACTTTGTTAAATTGAAGCTGCTGGGGAGATCATTTTTTAGTGAAAAATGAGCCACATCAGTATAATTGGCGTTGATTTTTTCATAGAGGTATTTAGTAATCTCCACGGCAGCCTCTTCCATGTCGGTTTTACCTCTGGCTTCCCGGCAAGATATACCTAAAACAGACGCCCAGGGAACGAACTTCCCCTTCAGTCCCCAGGGACAGCGAGGAGCACCTAAAACAATATATATCCTATTCACCGTGGTAGCTATATGTATTCCTTCCTGTTTCGCTGTGGCAGTTATATCTATTTTTTCCGGTAATTCCCGGAATTCCTCTTCTCCTTTCAACTTTATTTTGCTAAGGTACCATTGCCATTCCTGGTCAAAGACCTGTATTGAAGACGGCATACTTCCGGATACCTGGAAAAAATCCGATGATCTATTTCTTTTTTTTTTAGAGAAAAAATTAATCCTTTTAAGTATAGATTTTTTCGTTTTAAAGGTAATTTTATTCGCCTGCAAACCTGACAACTTACCGGAACTCGTCTTTGCTTCTAAAACAGCCTTTTCAACTGACTTTGCTGCTAAGAATGCCGAATCAACTGTAACCAGGGGAGTACCGGCAATGTAAGCAGCAGGAAAGGGTCGTTTCTCTCTCTTCCACTCCGGGATAGGCACGTTTTCTTTCTTTCCCATTCTTATCGTAAGAGCATCGCAGCAAATATAATCCTTAGTATGGTTGAAAGAAACACTCTCCAGGCAAACCCAATGCTCAGGTACATAGAATCCCCCCTTATCACCGGTATCGAGGATGTCCCGGTCTTTGTTATAGAAGCCGTCACAATCTAAATCGGCGACCACATCGTATCCTTCTTCCCTGGGTTCCGGTTTGTTCCACACTGGTGCAAAGAGAAATCCTCCTTCCAAGGGTTTTAATTTTAGCTTGTCAGGCTTACCTGAAACGTCCTCTAATGGAGTATCTTCCTCCGGTCCTCCCGTTTTATGTTCAACGACATATAACCATACCTCTCCTTCCTTAGTTTCGATTTTATCGAGATCCAGCGCCACCCAAACCTCCTCTATTGGGGCAAAGTAGTCCTTAAACAAAGGGCGATGCGTTTCGTCACCTCTACCTGTACTAATAACAACCGGTCTCTGGCAGGTTAGTTCCACATCTTTCATGAGAGGGTGTTTCCCGGGCTTTTTTATATCCGGTAAACGAAGAGGGGGGGAACTGCTACAACCGATCAGTCCGCATACTAAAACTAATAATAATAAAAAAGTAAACAAATTTTTTATTTTTAACATCATACTATCACTTCCTGCAAGTTAAAATGATCTTAATCGAATTTCCTGGATTCGTTTGTTCTTATCCGCGTCATCGATCATTTTTATTCACCACAAACAACTCAAATTTGCCGGAGGCCTGTGGTCTCATAAAGAATTCTGCTTCATCGGCTTTCATCATTATGGATTCGGGGCTCATCTTCCGGATATTAATATTAACACCGTTCTCGATTTTTAAAATAACCGTTGACTCTTGAGATAAATCAATAATTTTTACTTGAGGACGATCTTTAACTCTAACCAGGACATTTATTGTGCCATCTTGAACAACCGGCTGCTGATAATCGATATCACTTTGAAAATCCTGCTCTCCGCTTAGAACAAACTCTTTTGCACCTGGATCAAAAGTCATATTAAGTTCAAAATCATCGGCTTCAAGTTCTCCTCCCTCAAATCTTTCAAGTGCTGCTCTTGTAGGAAACTCAACAAAACAATCCTGATGTTCTCCTTGCCTATTTTCGGCCCAGATATGCAAAACCTCATTACCGGCAGCAGCCACCGCCTTATCACCTCCCGGGGGAATCGGATTTTGGCTTCCTACCTCCCCTATTCCCTGTCCCTCGCTGCCATGCTTATAAAAAGCCCTATGACTGCTGTTGTTGAAAATTTGATACGTTATTCCTGCCATTTTTACAGCCTCCTTTAATTTATTACCATCATTACTAAATACCATAAGTAAGGGGAAAATTCAAGAACAATTAGTTAAAAAATATTAATTTCCCGGTAACTTTCAACTATTAAAAAAAAATGGCAGTTCTTCATGATGCTCGCCTCACCCGGAAACGAGTGAAATAATCCCACGTGGGTGGGAAGCGTTGAGCCGCTTCGCGGCAAGCAGCGTTTTTGATTCT
>JAGLSW010000621.1 GCA_023135565.1 Candidatus Aminicenantota bacterium
TCAATTTATCTGAGCGCTATAGGGTCTTTTGCCTTTCCTAAAACAGATATGAAGTTCCTGTAATCCACATATCCCAGGATTTTTGACAATTCCCTGGCAGACCAGGATTCCTGACCGTACTGGTTGAGTTTTTTGATTTTCTCGAAAACCGATTCCTTAACTTTTTCGATTTTGTTTCTTGCACTCATAATTCCTCCTCAATTCAAATTTGAATTTATTTAACATTGGGGAGTTAAATTTTGTGCCCCGGTCTTTGCGGAATCTCCCTCGTTATCCCGGTATTTTAGGGTGCCTGAAAACCTATTATACCATAAAAGGGGCTGCGAAAATAGGGGACGCTCATTTGAAGTGCATTGTCAAGAGGATATACCGGTTTTGTTTATTTTTTTGAAACAACGCGGTTTCGGATTTCCCGGTTTTTGTTGTACTGCCGCGCAGCGGCTAAGAGGGTGCACCAGCCGGGTGCTTTGGGATTTGCCCCACCACGTGGGCAGGGGTTGAGCCGCTTCGCGGCAGGGATACGCCTAACTTACGGTTTGTATTTTAGTTTGAATTTTGGGATTTTATACACAAGGAACGGCGCAGGGAGGCTCGATCTCCCTGCGCCGTCCTGTGACCTCTCTCACCAGGGCGGTGTCTATGTCCCCGGCTCGAAAGCCATTTATTGTATTTACCTCAGTCCTTATCCAACTCTTACCCTCATAACATAAACCCTACCCTTTCCAGGTCCCATATTCATCCTGCTAATTTATTCTCTTCTCATTCAGGTAAATATATAGCATTTTTTGTGCCAAAGTTCCGATTTGCGGTTTTGCTTTTTGAAAGGCTTAATAGTACATACTTTCCGGTAAAGCTAACCCGGCATGACACAGGGAACCCCTGTAAACAAATGTTAACCGACGATCTTAGTTGTTGATGCCAAAGCTTTTTTATCGCTTGATTTAAAACGATTCGGAAGAAGTTGACATGTCAAGGAAAATTGCGCGCCTTTTGGGCAGCCCGGGACAGTGAGCAGCATTCAGCTTTCGGCTCCTGATTGATTTTTTCAAAATTTTCGGTTATTATTACCATGTACTCTAAAAATCCGGAGATTAACATGGAAGCTGTTGAAGTGACATCATTAAAAGATAGAGTGGTTATCAACATTGATAAATCGCTGATTAGCAAAGAATACCTGCTGAGTTTGCTGAATCGGCTGCAGCTTGAGAATCTCATCAAGAAAGCAGATTTCGATAAAAAAATTCTTGGAATACCCAAGGAAATAAAAAGCAACTGGTGGAAAGAAAACAAAGACAGGTTCCTGGAATAAGTAAGATATAGATGAAAAAGATTCGCCTTTTATTGGATTAGCTATCGAAATCGATGCTTATGTTTGGACAGGAGATAAAAAACTAAAAGAGGGTTTGGGCAAAAAGGGCTTTACAAAATTTGTGGATTCTGAACTGCTGGACAGTTAAACGAGTGTGCAAAAATAGTTGAGCGCCCGCGGCAAAAAAAATCCGGCTTTTTTAAAAAAAATAAAAACCCTTGACAACAAGCCAACGTATATGTACTATATACATTTGAATTTGAAAAAAACCGAAAGGAGAAACGATGAAAAAAACGAAATCCTTAATTTGTGGTGTTAGTCTATTGTTCGTACTTTTGACGGTTCTTTTACTTTTTCCGAACTGTACGCAGAAGGAAAAAGAAGAAGCCAAGAATATAGAACAGATCTATCGAGAAGAAGGCGTCCCCGTTAAAATAGAAAAAGTGACGACAAAAGAATTCAAAACCGAGATCAGCTTTAATGCGGTTTTAAGCGGGTTCCAGGAGTCGTCGGTTTATGCATCCGTGGGCGACGAAGTGGAAAAAATCTATGTCAAAGTGGGCGATTATGTCAAGAAAAACGATGTCCTGCTCACCTTCCCTACCGACTCCCCTGCTGCCATGTACTTCCAGGCTAAAGTGGCTTTCGAAAATGCCGAAGCCGCGTTCAAACGCATCGAAAATCTCTACAAGAGCGGCGGCATTTCGCTGCAGGACCGGGATAATGCCCGCGCTGCTTACGAAGTGGCTAAAGCCAACTGGAATACTACCGAACAAACGGTGAAAGTGACAGCCCCCATCAGCGGTTATGTCACCAAAGTAAGCGTGGCGGAAACCGACAACGTGCAAAAGGAAGCCGAACTTTTCACCATCTCCCGCACCGGCAGGATGAAAGCCTATACCTGGATTTCCGAAGAGCAAATTTTCGATGTCGAGAAAGGAATGCCCGCCACCGCGGTCTGGCAGGGTTATACTATAGAAGGAAAAGTGGTGCAGGTGGATATGGCCATGAACCAAATGAAAAAGGCTTTCCGCGCCCTGCTGGAATTCGACAACCCCGACAACAAGATGAAAGCAGGCGCTACCGCGGAGATAAAAATCGCCACCTCCCACAAACCCGCCGCCGTGGTGGTAAAGCAGCGCCACATCCTCAAAGACGGCGATAAGTTCTTTGTCTACGTAGTGCTGGATGGAAAAGCGCAAAAACGGCCGGTAAAGAAAGGACAGCGGCAGGTTTTGGACGTGGAAATCTTAGCAGGCTTAAACCCCGGCGACGAACTGGTAGTCGAAGGTCATACCCTGCTGGAACCGGGCAGCAAAGTCAAAATCATCAAAGATACGCCCTCCCCGGGCGACGATTCATAAAGAGAGGTAGTGCGCATGTTTCTTGCAGATATATCAATCAAAAGACCTGTCATGATCAGTATGGCTCTGATCGTATTTTTAGTTTTCGGCACCATGGCTTTTTTCAACCTCTCGTTGGATCTCATGCCTGAAGTGGAGTTGGGCTTTGTCACCGTTCAAACCATCTACCCCGGCGCCGGTCCCAAAGAGATCGAAACCCAGATCACCAAAAAAATAGAAGACGCTGTTGCCACTATCAGTTTGATCGACTTTGTGCAATCCTATTCCATGGACAGCGTTTCGATTATCATTTTGAAATTCGAATTGGGCAAAGACGCGGATATTGCCAACCAGGAAGTAAAAGACAAAGTGGATGCCATCCTGGCTGAACTGCCCGACGACGCCGAACCGCCTATCGTGCAAAAATTCGATATCAATGTCCAACCCATCGTGAATATCGTTTTAACCGGCAGCGTAGACATGATCGAACTCTTCGAAATAGCCGATAAAAAACTAAAAGACCGTTTTTCCCAGGTTGAAGGCGTCGCTAAGGTGGACCTGGTTGGCGGCCGGCAGCGGGAAATCCGCGTGGAATTAGATAACCGGGTGGTTTTTGAAAACGCCATATCTCTCGCCCAGTTGAGCGGCATTCTCAAAGCCGCCAACATGGACATGCCCGGCGGTCAATTCCAGCAGCAGAGCCAGGAATTCTCGGTGCGGTTGAAAGGGGAATTAGACAGCGTTACGGCGCTGGAAGAATTGGAAATCCCCACCCCTTTCGGCAGCAAAAAGTTAGGCCGGATAGCCCGCATCCGCGACACCGGCGCGGAGATCAGGGAGCGCACCACCTATTTCAACAATCTAAAAAATCTCAAAGAAGACAAAGTGGTTTTACTAAGCATCACCAAAAGCGCCGACGCCAATACCGTAGACATGGCCACAGCCCTGAAAGAGGCCATGCCGCAAATCGAAAAAGAACTGCCCGCCGGCTGCAAACTTTCGGTAGTGATGGATAAATCCTTATTTATTAAAAGTTCGGTAGAAGACACCCTGGGCAACATCGGTTTAGGAATTCTACTGACAGCCTTAGTTTTGCTTTTTTTCCTGCATGATATCCGCGCTACTATCATCGCCGCTCTGGCCATGCCTTTTTCCATCATTTCTACTTTCCTGTTGATGCAAGTATCGGGGTTCACCCTGAACATCATGACCCTGATGGGTTTATCCACCGCTGTGGGCATCCTGGTCACCAATTCCGTGGTGGTACTGGAGAACATTTTCCGCCACAAAGAAATGGGCCACAGCCGCCGGGAGGCCGCTGGTAAAGGAACCGCTGAAATCGCCGTAGCAGTACTGGCCTCCACCATGACCAACATCGTGGTGTTTCTCCCTATTGCTTCCATGTCCAGCATGGTGGGCCAGTTCTTCAAACAATTCGCTTTAACCGTTACTTTTGCCACCATCTTTTCTATTATCGTCTCTTTTACTTTAACCCCCATGATGGCCTCGCTGATCATCCCCGACAAAAAAACCAAAAAAAACCGCATCGGCAAAAAATTGGACGCCATGTTTCACAGTTGGGAAAGGGGTTATCGAAAAATACTGGCTTTTATTATTAAGAACCGGCTGCGCAGCGCTTTAGTTATCGCAGCAGCGGTGGCTCTTTTTATTTTCAGTTTCACCAGCGCGGCGCGAATAGGGTTCGAGTTTATGCCCGCCTTAGACGAAGGTGACATCAGCGTAGAAGTCGAACTGCCCCAGGGTTACAACCTGCAGGCCTCAGCCGAATTGATAGAACAAGTAGAAAACCGCCTGCGCCGCCACAAAGATGTGAAACACATCCTGACCCAATTGGGTTCTATAAGTGAAACCGACATCGGCCCCAACCTGGCTAAAGTGATGGTCAAGCTGGTAGATGCGGAAAAGCGGGAACTAACCAGCATCGAAACGGCAGGCATGTTTATCCGCGAACTTTCCGACATCCCCAACGCCCGCATCCGGGTTGCCGCCTCCACCCCTATGGGAAACGGGGAAGCGCCGGTCACCTTTTATCTTCTCGGCCAGGACACCGACCGCTTAGAAGTGTATAAAAACGAAATCATCGCCAAAATAAAAGACACCCCGGGCTTGACCAACCTCAATTCCAGTTCCCGGCCCGGTAAACCGGAAATCACCCTGACGCCATACCGCAAAAAAATAGCGGACGCCGGGTTAACTATTTTCGACCTGGCCATGACGCTGCGCAGCGCCGTGGAAGGGATCATCGCCACCCGCTACCGGGAAGCCGGTGAAGAGTATGATATCCGGGTGGTTTTGAGTGAAGATTCCGTTGATACGCCCGAGAAAATCGGCAATATTGCCGTAGTTTCGCGCAGCGGAGTATACCGGTTAGCGCAGTTGGCAAAAGTCGATTTCACATCCGGTTACAGTAATATTTTGCATAAAGACAAATACAAAGCCATCTCTTTTTCCGGGTACTTAGCGCCGGGATATGTATTGGGCGACGTAGTCACCCATATCCGTGAACGCCTAACCGCCATGGAATTGCCCGGCGGTTACAAGATCGACTGGGGCAGCAGCGTACAAATGATGGAAGAGACAGCCGTCGATATGCTGCAAACCTTTATCATTGCTTTTTTGTTGACCTACATGCTGCTGGCCGCCATCTTAGAGAGCCTGACCCAACCGTTGATGATTTTAGGCACGGTGCCCCTGGCTATGATCGGGGTATTCTGGGCCTTAGATATTACAGGCAAGACCCTGAACACCATCTCCATGATGGCGATTATTATGCTGTTGGGCATCGTGGTGAACAATGCCATCCTGCTGTTGGATTACACCAACCTGCTGCGGAAAAAGGGCAAAGACATAAAAGAAGCCTTATTGGAAGCCTGTCCAACCCGGCTTAAACCCATCTTGATGGCCACCATTGCCATCATGTTGGGCATGCTGCCCATGGCTTTAGGCATCGGTTCTTCCGGTAAGGAGTTTCGTCAGCCCATGGGGATTGTCAGTATCGGCGGTTTGATTATTTCCGCAGTCCTGACTTTGATCGTCATCCCCTCTATATACAACCTGGTTTCCCGCAGGAAAAGCAAGGTCTCGAAGTGATAAGGAGAAACCCATGAGTGAAGAAAATTACAAATTACAAAATACAAATTACAAACAAATTACAAACATCGTCTCGAGATTGCGGCGGACTCTCCAATTGCTGAAAAGCGACTTAACAAAAGTTTTTGCGGGGGTCCAGGGGGCAGTATTTTCAAAAAGCGCCCCCTGGCCGCCGGAGGCAAGACTTTGTAATGCGTTTCTACGCCGGGGATTTGTCTTATTTATCGTGCTGCTGCTTGTTTTCTGCGGTACTGCCGCAGCCGAAACCTTAGACATAGACGCCTATTTAGCGCTGGTCAAACAAAACAGCAAAGACCTGAAACTGGCGAAAAAAGAATTAGACATGGCCAGGGTTCACAAAAAAGAGGCCGCTGCCACTGCTCTGCCTAAACTGATGATAGAAGCCAATTACAGACGTAATCTAAAAGACATCTATCTCTTTATCGATTTCCCCGATTTCCAAACCGGGGAGATGACCAACCAGAGTTTCAAAATCAACTACAAAAACGAATACGGGTTAACCGCCGTATTGAACCAGACCCTATTCAGTTTCAAAGTGGGCACAGCGCTGCGCGCCGCCAAACAATACGGCAAGCTTACCGGTTTCGCTTATAAAGCCGCGGACCAGGCCATTATCACCGCTGCTAAGAAAATTTTCTACCAGACCCTGCTCTTAGAAAAAGTATGGCAGGTCACCGAAGCTGCCGAAAAAAACGCCCACGAAAATTTCCTGAACATGCAGAAAAAATTCGACAACGGCCAGATATCGCAATTTAAGCTTTTGCAAGCGGAAGTGCGCCGGGACAACCTGACCCCCGAAACCACCAAAGCCCGCCGCAACTACGAATTGGTGCTGAACAACCTGAAGAACCTGGCCGGTATCGCCGTGGAAAAAAAGATCGCTTTAAACGGCAGTTTGGAGAACTATCCTCCCCTACCCGCAGCCCTGGAACTGGCCTTTATTTTAGACAGCCGGCCCGATTATAATGCCCTTTTATGGGAAGAGAAGCTGCGCCGCACAGCCGTAAAAGCCGAATCCGCCGAAAGGTATCCCAGTCTCGACCTGAACCTGATCTATAATTTTTCGTCCCTTTCCGATCAGTTTAAGTTCGAGCGGCAGAATAAAAGTTACATAGTGGGATTACATTTATCTTTCCCCGTATACACCGGCGGCTACCGCCTGGCGCAGATACAGAAGGCAAAAATAGAGCGGGATAAAACCCGCATTAAGATCGAGCAGAGCAAAGAGAGAATCTACAACCAGGCGGAGAATATTCGCCTTCGTCTCCAGGAAGCGCAAAAGCGGATTCTTTCCGGCCGCAAGAGTTTACAGACGGCGAAGAAAGCTTTCGAGATTGCCCAGATCAGCGCAGACAACGGCCTTGCCACCCAATTGGAATTAAAAGATGTGCGCATGTTGTACGACCAGGCCACGTTGAATTGTTATGCTTCCGTTTATGATTATTTGGACGCTTATTTCGATTGGCAGCAGGCCCTAGGAAAAGTCGAGAATAAATAATTACTTTGCCTCCGGCGGCCCCTGCCGG
>JAGLSW010000622.1 GCA_023135565.1 Candidatus Aminicenantota bacterium
GGAATGGATAAAAAGAGAATTGCTGTTTTTGTTCAGTAGCGCTTGACAAACCAAAAAAAAACCGGTTGGAGGGTATTATCCCGGCCCAGGATATTTAATTTTGTGCCACTACATGGCGGTATCGATGAACATGTTTGACATAATTCACGCCCCGCCGTAAGCGATTTATTGGTTGGGGACGCCGTCCTCCCGGGCCGCGACTAATGGCAGTGGAAGACTCGATCCCAATCTTTTTTCCCGGGACAGGGGTTGATTTTTTTCACTAAATAAGGTATATTATTTGGTGAAAAGGAGGAATCGTGAATATAAAAGAAAAAATTCGTCCGATAACTTTTCTCAAAACAAACGCCGCGGATGTGATGGCCGCAGTCACCAAAACCCATTCACCTGTTATTATTACTCATAATGGCGAAGCGAAGATGGTGGTACAGGATATCGAATCCTATAATGATCTAAAAGAGTCCCTGAGCATGTTAAAACTGGCTGCAATGGGTAGGGAACAGGTGGATAAGGGCAGAACCAGGAGTGCGGATGAGGTTTTCGAATCCCTTGAGAAAAAATTGGGTATATGACCGAAGAGTACAAGATAGAGTTTGCTGAGTGGGCGGAGTCCGACCTGGATGATATCGTGACATATATTGCGGAGAATGGAGAAGTTTCCAGGGCTGTTAAGATTTATTATAAGCTTAAGCAAAAAATATCTTCTTTAAATATCATGGCTGAGCGGGGCCGGGTGGTGCCTGAATTGAAACGAATCGGGGTAAAGGAGTACCGGGAAATCATTTACAGTCCATACAGGATTATCTATATGATTAAAGAGACAACGGTGCATATCATTGCGATTTTTGATGGGCGCAGGGAAATTGCGGATATAATATTTCAAAGGATAACCGGTTTTCATTAGGTTTTGAGATTGGCCTCCCGGCGCAGGACTTGACAGGTTGGCCGGGAACTAAATTAAATCCGGGAGATAGCCTTCTCCCCAGAATAGTTGAGACTATAATGAAAGACGGCCGCCTATCCCCAAAACTGGAAAATTCCCGGGATACTGCTTGATTCCGGTTCAACACATCATCTATAATAACGTTTCAGTAACATATTTGCCAATATTTCGTGCACCTGTATCAAAACCGACGCCTATAAGCAATATCTTTTTGCCGGTCGAAAGATAAGGTTCATAATATTTTTTCTCTTTGATCTGCTTCAATGCCTCTTGCTCGCTGCCTACCTTGAATTCCAAAATAAAAACGGTTTTTTCGGTTTCCAGTACCGCGTCGATGCGACCGATATTGGTTTCAACTTCCGGTTGAATATGTGCGCCGCTGAGTTTTAGCAGCAGGTATATGACGGTTTGATAATATCCCTCCCTATCGCTCACCGCCATATTATAAGCCAGTGAAGCGAAAACCGATCTTAGTACAGTAAAAAATTCCGGGATGTCTTCCCGGTATATCGCCGCCCTTAATTTCTTCAAAATTTTGAAACTCTCAGTAAATCCCTTTTCCGTAAAACCTTTCAATAGGTACTTCAAAAAAGACTCCCTGACCTCTTTATTGGGATAACCTAAGCAATATAGTTTCTCTTCTTCCTTGCCGAACACTCGTTTTTTAATGCTCAAATAGCCGGTTTGAAACAGCAGCGAACTAATTTCCATATCCTCGATGTCATAACTTTCAAATACGGAATTGTCTACTTCTGAAAATTCAAACTCCTTTACGTTAACGCCTCTCTCCCTGATAGTCTTGACTAAGAAAGTGGGCGTGGCAGTAGAAAACCAATAATTATCGAAACTCTTTTCTTTGAAAAAACTAAGAATCGAATGGGGATTGTACACAAAATGGCTGCCGTCCCAGGAATAGCCGTTATACCAATGCTTGATATTTTTCAGCAGTTCTTCTTTTGAAGTTGACTGTACGATGCCGTTATTTAAAGTTGATTCGAT
This sequence comes from Candidatus Aminicenantota bacterium, assembly GCA_023135565.1. Lineage (GTDB taxonomy): Bacteria > Acidobacteriota > Aminicenantia > UBA2199 > UBA2199 > JAGLQA01. The sequence continues at coordinate 1,943 of JAGLSW010000622.1, forward strand.
CCGCTCCCGGAAATAATGCTCCAGTTCTTCCCCGGTATACCCCAGCAGGGTGGCGAAATCGTCGGACAATGTAATATCTCTCAAATTATTTAATCCTGAGAAAACAGAGACTTTCGAAAATTTCGAGACGCCGGTGATGAAAGCGAATTTCACAAACCGGTCCGCGGCTTTTATCGTCGAATAAAAGGTTCTCAGGATATTCCTATTTGCCAGGGCAATTTCCTGCCGGTCTAAATAGTCGATAATGGGTTTATCGTATTCATCTATTAATATAACTATTTTATTATTATGTTTTTTACAGGTGGTAGTAATCAGTTCTTTAAACCGTTTGTCATAGTGTTTCTCTTTTAGTACCAGGTCTAATTTAGCGGCATTTTCGTCTAAAAGGAAATTCAAAGTTTCTTTCAATTCTTTTTCATTGCCATAGGTGAAGCCGGTAAAATCTAAGTGGATAACCGGGTAAGCCCGCCAATCGATTTTATCGTAAATCCACAGGTCTTTGAATAGTTCTTTATTCCCGGAAAAGATTTCACCCAGTACTGAGACCAGCAGTGATTTCCCGAAACGGCGGGGCCGGGAGAGGAAATAGTATTTCCCGCCTTCGGCGAAGAATTTATAGATGTCTTTAGTTTTGTCGATATAGAGATAGCTGCCTTCGATCAAATCGCTGAAAGTTTGAATACCGATAGGCAATCTTTTTATATCCATGTTGACATTATACCATTACATGGTGGTAATAAACAACAGGTTTTAGAGTAAGTGTTCAGTTTTCGGCATTCGGCTTTCAGCATTTGGCCATCAGCGGGCACAGTCTTCGGCCTTCAGCAAACGGGCATTAGTCCCAAACTCATCGAAATTATACTGGCGGAGGACGCCGTCCCCCCGCCGGGGGCTTTCGGGGTTCGTAAAAGATAAGGCGCTGCTTGTCAAGGGCGTCCGTTTTTGTTAAAATAGAATCATGGATAAAGAAAAATTAAAATCCATATTCTGGGACTACGACATCGAATACAGCGCCGACGACATCTATGATTTTATCGTGGGGAAAAAACAGGCCAAAGAGTTTAATCGCAATAGACTAATCGCCAGGGCGTTAACTTCTATCCGCTGGTACGATTTGGTCGATATTTTCGGGATTAAACAATTGTATGAATTCTTAAACGATGATGTGTTGAAATTCATCTGGCGAAAAAGCGTAAAGGAGCGCTACAAAAATGTCAGGGAAGTCTTACAGGGCGTACTATAAAGAACTATACGCCATCCAGGACGGCGTTTTCAAGATAGTAGAGGACTATGATTTTTATCTCACCGGCGGGACGGCTTTAAGCCGTTTTTATTTGCAGCACCGCTATTCGGACGACCTGGATTTTTTCGTACATCAAAAAGCCGGTTTCCTGGCCGCCGTGAAAGAAATTATTACGCAGCTTAAAGCGCAGTACAACCTGGAAACTCGTATTATGACGACAGATTTCGCACAAGTAGATATTCATTCCGGGGAGTTTCACAAAAAATTCCGGGAACAATTCCAGGCTAAACTAAAAATCGACTTTGTCAATGAACTTCAAATTCCCCGCTTTGGAGAACTATCCGGTTTCGAGGTTTTTTCACGAGTTGACAACTTGAGGAACATGCTTTCCAACAAGCTCACAGCCATCACCCGCCTGGAACCTAAAGACATTGCCGATATTTGGTATATTTGCAAGAATTTTTCGTTTAAGTGGGATGAGATCATCCGCGAAGCAGAGCAAAAAGAAGTCATTGAAGAGTTAATGGTTTTCGATCTTTTAAAGACGTTTCCTTTGCATATGTTCCGGCCGATACGTTGGATCGATCCCATCGAAGTTGAAGATTTTGAAAAAGACAGGAAAATCATACTCCAAGATATTCTTACCAGGGCAGCAAACTCGCTCTCAGGAAAAAAATAAAACACTCTCAAAAACCGGGAAAGCCGATGAGAGGCATTCTTTCTTGCCTAACATGAAATTACTTTGCCTTCGGCGA
>JAGLSW010000623.1 GCA_023135565.1 Candidatus Aminicenantota bacterium
GGAAACACTCATTCACAATTCCCAATACGCACACAGGTTGATGGGGTATTACGAAGAAAAAGGCGTACCGCTTTTATACTGTGTCAGCGGTGCCATGCCCTCGATAAGTCCACCTTCTTTACTAATTGTTCCTGAAATCATCGAAATTCTAATAGCAGCGGAACAAGGAGTAAAAAATATTCGCCTGAACGCCTGGCTGCAAGGAAATATAGCCCAGGATACCGCGATGATATTAACCTTTAAAAAATTGGCCGATGAATATTTAGAAAGGCTTGATTACCGGGATGTGCAAACGACCACTTATTGTACAAACCCAACGGGGAGGTATCCTACCGGTCATGAACAGGTGTATGCGCTGAATTCTTATTTTACTATGATAGGTATACTGGCCTCTGTCCAGGGAATAGGCTCCAGGACCATCGATGAGGCCAGCCACATCCCTTCGAAAGAGGGTTCGGCCAAAAGTTTCAGGTCCATTAGAGTTATTATAGATATGGTTCAACCGCAAGATTTCGCTTTACTGGACGATAAGACCGTTAAAGCCGAAATCCGTATCCTGGAGAAAGAAGTTAGAACTATCCTGGACAAAGTTTTAGACATGGGAGAAGGCGATGTGGTGGTTGGCAGTAAGAAAGCTGTGGAAGCAGGCATCCTGGACCAACCCTATGCCACCACTCAACATGTTAAGGGTAAGGTGATGGGAGTAAAAGATGCCGCCGGGGCAGCAAGGTTTTTCGACTGCGGAAACCTACCTTTTGACAAAGAGATTATTGATTTCCACAAAGAAAACATAGCCCGCAGAGAAGAACATATCGGCAAAAAGGTTGATTATGAAACGATTATCAATGATATGACTGCCCTTAGTCAAGGCTCCCTGCTGCCGAATGATTAATACTGAACAAAAAATATCTACCGAATATGAATAACTAAAAACCGGGATTAACCATTGTTGATCCTGGTTTAATTATTCATCAAGCCATACGATAGCTTCCTCTTCGGTTTCAAATATTTTTTGGTCCAAACCGGATAATTTCCCAACAACCGCGAGAGTGACCTTCTGCAATATTTTCCCGATTCCTTTACCGGCTAAGACTACTCCCGTTTTTGTAATTCCTTTCGCATTTACATATTTTTGATTTGCTTTATGAAGGCCTTGCACTGACAATTTAGGGGGTTTGGCATCCTCGATGAGAGTATAACTTGTTAACCCTGGCTTAAGTATATCAACTGCTTTTTTGAAGTGCTCAACATAATCGGGCACCTCTTCAGGTGATGTCCAATGACCTAAAATGCTTAGATACAGGCGATTCTTTTCCGGATCCGCCTTGATTTCATAAAAATCCTTTTTTTCATATTTGACCATGTTTTCCTCTTCTTTGACAAGTATTTAGTTTCATGCTGAATATAATCTTACCACAATACTGAAAAAAACACAAATGATTTATTAAATTTTTTCCATTGAGAAATTTTTATCTGTCCCGTACCGACAGGCCGCAGGTTTAAGTTCTTGCTATTAAAAAAAACAGGGGGAATTCATCTTTTTCTTTGATTTTTTCCTCGATTAGTATTACAATATATTCGCTTTGTGAATCCGAATCCAGGAGGTAAAATTATGGATGATAATAAAAAAGTGAAGAAAAATTCAAGCCGGATAAAAAAATTAGAAGCAGACGTTGTGGTCATAGGCGCAGGCTCGGCAGGATTAAGCGCTGCGCTAACTGCCGCCTCTGGCGGGGCGAAGGTTACCGTTCTCGAAAAAATGGCCGCTCCCGGCGGCTATTCACTCGCTGCCCACGGCATGTTTGCCGCGGAGAGTTCTATACAAAAAAAAGATTTTGTCTGGATAACAAAAGAGGAAGCCTTTAAAAACCATATGCTGCATACAAATTGGGGCGCCAACGCCCGTTTGATAAGGCATCTCATAGATAAATCCGCCGATACTATCGATTGGCTTACGCGGTTAGGAGTAGAATTCACCCAGGCCATTAACCTGTGGCCTAACGGTCCCCGTGCCTGGCACGTTATGAAAGGAAGCGGCAAAGCGCTTATCAAGGTTCTCTTTGAAAAATTCAAGGCAAATGGAGGCCGGGTATACACCGGAACAACAGCTCAAAAGCTCCTGGTCGATGAGAAAAACCGCGTCACCGGTGTAACCGCACAGGATACGGACGGAAATACGATTCGTGTTAATGCCCCCGTAGTTATCAATGCCGGAGGCAGCTATGCCAACAACAAAGAGATGCTCAAGAAACATACCGGCCTCACCTGTGACATAACAGCGGTAGTTGAAATGCAGCAGACCGGCGATCATCTCCAATTGGCCTGGGAAGCAGGCGCCGCTGCCGACGGGATGGGTGTCTTGATGGCCGTCATAAACACAGCAGACAAAAGAAGCAAATCCCATTTATGGACCGCTGCGCTGCAGCCTTTGCTCTGGGTGAATCAATTGGGTGAGCGGTTCTGCGATGAATCCATCACGTTTTTTTTTCCTACCGCGGCAGCCGTCCTGTCAAAGCAGAAGAACGGCATAATGTATACATTGTTTGACGAAAGCACAAAGAAAAAATTGGTAGAAGAGGATGGCAGTGAAGTCTCCATGGGATTATTTGTCCCGGTTACGGCGAAGCTCGACCAATTAGATAACGATTTAGAACAAGGTATAAAAACAGGTGATGCGTTTGCCGCCGATTCCCTGCAAGAACTGGCTGAGAAGATTTCCCTCGCTCCCGGGATATTGGAAGAGACAGTGACTGAATATAACCGATCCTGCCGGGAAAAACATGATATGCTGTATGCTAAAAACCCCAGGTATCTACAACCGGTAAAAGACAAAAAATTCTATGCCGTGAAATCCAGTTTGCACATTTTTGCCACCCTGGGCGGAATAAAAATCAATCACAAAACAGAAGTATTAACCGAAAAATTCGAAGTTATCCCCGGTTTTTATGCGGTAGGGAATTGCGCCGGAGGCATGTACAATACAAATTACGAAATATTTACTACCGGCGGTGCACTGGCTTTTGCAATTAACTCCGGCCGTATTGCCGCTGAAAACAGCTTGAAATACTTAGGCAAACAATAAACTGCAAAAATATTCGCTGCCCCGTTACTCCCCTACTCCAGCGCTCCAGGTGTTAAGCCGCCTGAGGAAGTGTATTGCCTATAAAGCTCTATTATCAATGACCATTTAAAATTCCCAGGCTTTAACAATTAACGAGTCAAAAAATTAAAAAAGCATTGTATTTTTCTCATTTTTTTTATAAAATATGAGACGGAAGATATAATTTTCTCAAATCTCCAACAATGAGGTAAAAATGAAGATACTAATGATCAATTCAAACCTGAGTATAATGCCTATCCCGGTAATGCCCTACGGGTTATGTATGGTCGCCGCGGCCCTGGAAAAAGAGGGGAACGAAGTCAAGCTCCTGGATCTATGCTTTTCGAATAACATTAAACGTGATATAGGAGACACCATAAAGGATTTCCAGCCGGGCATAATCGGAGTAACAGTACGAAACATAGACGCTGCCGCCCGGATCGACGCCTTCTTTCAACTTGAACAGGTTAAAGAAAAAGTGATAGAACCTATCAAAAAGGTATTTACCGGACCGGTTATTATCGGGGGTCCGGCAGTGGGCATCAGCGGAGCCGAAATATTAGGTTATTTCGACCTTGAATATGCTGTTATCGGCGACGGAGAAGCAGCTATGGTGGAATTTGCCGACCGGATCGAAAAGAAGAAAACTTTAAAAGGCTTAAAAGGATTGACCTGGCGCAAAGACGGTAAAATTATCGAAGAGAACCCACCCTGGCGCATAAAAGAATTAAATGATTTGCCCCGCCCGAATTACAAAAAATACCTCGACCTGGAAGCTTACCGCAAGTATAAATCAACCATTCAAATACAATCCAAGCGCGGGTGCGCCCTGCAGTGTACTTACTGCACCTATAAAATCATCGAAGGCCGGGAGATTCGGCTGCGCGATCCTCAATTAGTGGCCGATGAAATAGAAAGAATATATAAAGAAACAGGCTTCGATTATTTTGAATTTACAGACAGCGCCTTCAATGTTCCCCTTAATCATTCTAAAGCCGTTCTCAAAGCCATAATCGAGAAAAAGTTGGATATTAAGATGCGTACTATGGGGCTGGTTCCCTCAGCTCTCGACGAGGAATACGTTGACCTGCTGAAACAGGCCAATTTTGAAGAAGTAGAACTTGGAATAGAATCGGGCAGCGATAAAATGCTTAAAGCTTTAGGGAAAAACTTCAAAAGGAATGCCATATTCCGGGCAGCGGAACTCCTGGGTAAAGTGAACATACCGGCCAAATGGTACTTAATTTTAGGAGCCCCCGGTGAAACGATAGATACCCTGATGGAAACTTTTGAAACTGTAAAACAAGCAATCTCAAAAAATGATTTTGTCATAGCATTTAACGGGATCCGCACCTATAAAGGTTCCGCTATTTCGGAACAATTCCTGGAAGAAAAACCCGGTTGTACACAGGACAACTTCTTACGCCCCGTTTTCTATGAACCCAAAAGTATGAATTTAGACGACATCTCCACTTTCAGTTACTGGATGATGTTAAAATATCTTCCCAACGGCGTGATCCCGGAAAGACGACAGAATACGTCCAATTTTATCTTAAAGCTGCAGAATTTGATTATAATGGTTTTTTGTCCAAATCTACCCTGGTGGAAATTCTATATTTTCACCAACAGGTTAAAAAAAATCCTGGGTATCAACTTCCTGAAAAGGAAAATACTCGAATTCAAAAACCCCCACCTCTTTAAGAATAAGAAATACAAAATCAAAGCCAGGAAGACGTCTCATTAATTTTTAATCCAAATAAAAGGAGCATAACCATGTCCAAGAAAAACAATAAACAAGAAGCGCACCGAACAGCGCCTGAAGCCGTACTGCCGCAAATGATAAGAGACCGCATTTTTCCACATTTGATCTATGTCGCAGCTAAACTCGGTATAGCCGATCTCCTGGCAGAAGGAGCAAAAAGCAGCGCAGAACTGGCAAAGGCGGTGGGAGCACAGCCCCGGTCACTCTACCGGGTAATGCGAGCTCTCGCCAGCCGGGGAATCTTCGCCGAAAACAAAAACGGTAAATTCGAACTAACTCCCATTGCCGCCCCCCTGCAAAGCGATGTGCCGGGCTCAGTGCGCACCTGGGCGATAATGACCGGGGAAAGTTGGTTCCAACGCCCATTCGGGGAAATTCTCCACTGCGTAAAAACCGGTAAGGATGCCTTCTCCCATGTACACGGTATGGCGCTCTTCGAATACCTGAAGCAGGATAGTGAAGCTGCCGAAACATTCAATGAAGTTATGACTAAATTTACTGAGACGCAGACATCTGCGGTGGTGGCCGCATATGATTTTTCAAAAATTCCCAAAATCGTTGACATCGGTGGTGGAAAAGGAACACTCATATCCGCAATCTTACGGGCAAATCCCCGGATGCAGGGGGTCTTGTTCGACTTGCCCTATGTCATAGAAGAAGCAAAAAATTTGCTCGGAAAAGAAAGCGTGGCAGATCGCTGCGAACTTCTCGCAGGAGATATGTTTGAAGCTGTTCCTAACGGAGAGGCATTCATCCTCAAAAGAGTTTTCCACGATTGGAATGATGAACTTTCTATCGCTATACTCAATAATTGCCGCCGTGCTATAACTGATAACGGAAGACTCCTGGTCGTTGAAGGTATAGTTCCACCAGGTAACGCCCCCTCCCAGATGAAATGTGACGACATCAATATGATGGTCGCAGCCGGTGGTATCGAGCGAACTGAGACCGAGTTCTCAGCGCTTTTCGAAGCTTCCGGGTTCAAACTGTCGAATGTTTTTTCCACAAAAGCGACGTTGAGCATTATCGAAGCAGTGCCCGTTTAACTGTCGATTAGACGACGTGGGGCCTATAACACCGCAGACAATCTCCATCCGTAAACATCGTGCTGCTGTAAAATTCTTTACCCGGTTCCACTACTCTACCTGACCGGGAAATACTTATGTAATCAAGTGTGGACGGTACTTTAATGTTTATTTTTTCTATGCACAGGGGATAAAAAATTATTCTAACGGACTTATTCCAGACTCGCTCATAAGCCCCATCCGTATCGTATCCGTTCCCGGTTATATTATCAGACTGTGATTATCTTCTCAAAGGCTTCGATCATCTGGGGAATCGTAATATTCAATAGAAGTCCTAAGCGAGCTTTTTTGGTATCGATGAGCATTTCCCAGATATATTCCCCCAGGGGAATTACGATTACCATTTTATTATCTTGAAGTTCTAAGATATAATACTTATCTAACTGCGGGTATTCGCTTTGCTCTAATGCCTCATTTATATAAGCAGTAATTTGGTTAAAGAGGGCACATGCTATCGGCTGTGAATTATAACCGGCAATAGACTCTCCTTCAGCAATGGTCCACACATCGGTGGAGAGAAGAGCGTTACCCAACTCTCTTTCCACATTACGAATAGCTCCGTTCATTTTTTGTATATCCATGTAGCCTCCTGTATTGCTAACTTGTTTCTTTATTCACCTTCGCTCGATGAATAATACGCAACATCTTCATTAATTATCTCTTTTTTTCTTATTTTTAATCGTCTCAAGAAGCAGCAATCACTTCTTTAAAAGAATCGATTAATCTTGAAAGAATTACTTTCAACAGGAACCCTAACGGCGTCTTTTTGGAATCGATCAGTATTCCCCAAAAATATTCACCTACCGGGATGGTCACTGCTATCGACTTGCCTTCTAAATTGAAAATATAATAATTTCCCAATTCCGGGTACTCCGATGTACTCAATGCTTCATTAAGGTAAACAGTTATCTGGGTAAATAGGTCGCAGAGGTTTTCCCGTTCTTTGAAACCGGCTAAGGGTATTCCTTCCTCCAGCGTCCATATCTCTGTAGAAATCAGAGCATCGCCCAGATCATTTTTTAAGGTGTCGATCAACTTTGAAAATTTCTCTTTCTTAGCCTTATAGACCTCCTCGCTGGAAACCTCTTCAGCTTTTACCTCTTCTGTCTCATCTTTCCTATCTTCATCGAGTAACCTGGACGCTTCGAGCAGGATTTCGGTCAATGATTTATTGATCTTCTCCTTTCTCCTATGGTTTAGATACTCGATGCTTATTTCCCTGTTTTCGATAGTAGTATCTAATAAATATCCCAGCGCCTCTTCTACTGAAAGTCCACCGGCTTCGATATCCACAACTCTGCCATCCCTGAAGAATATTCTACCGTTTTTATCCTCCATTCTAATGGTTATTACCCCGGTGCGCTGTTCCATTTCCAGGACCTGGAGGATTGCCGCCAGGCTCATCCCGGTAATAGAATCTTTCTGTTCCCTGTTCCGTAGTACCTGACCAACAACACTCTTAAGCATCACTAAGTCCAGGGGTTTGCTCAAATAATCGACTATACCGAACTCCTGGAACTTTATCTCGATGTCGCTTACATTATAAGCAGTCAGGATTATAATGGGTAACCATACCTTCTTATTATGAAGCTCCGTCAACACCTGGACGCCGCTCATCACCGGCATTTTAATATCGAGAAGCACAAGGTCTATCTTCTCTTTCTCTAAGACATCGAGCGCTTCTTTACCGTTATAAGCTGCTTTTACCTGGTATTCATTACTCATCTTCGAAATCGTTTCTTTGAGTAACTCTACAATTTTTTTCTCATCATCGACTATTAATATCGTTTGTTTATCCATAGAAAATCACCACTCTTTTAAAATAGATTTTATTGAAAGCAATAACTGCTGCCCCCAATTGCTTTTATTTAATTTTTTTTTCGCCATTTTACCTCAGCCGCCTCATGCGACACTTCTCGTTTCTCTTGCAGACATCATCCGCTTCATTTTGCGCTGCTTGCATCGTGTTTCTCCATATTCATATTGTTGTGCTGTCTCCTACTCATAGGTAATTTGTACCACAAGAAAAAAGTTATGTCAAGTGCTTATTCACAATTTTTTTTGAAAAGGGTAAAAAAAATCAATTTTTTTATTTACAAATCAATAATTATATGGTATATAGTATCATGAAAAAAAAATTTTTAAGGAGACGTTAAATGGGACAAGAAGGCAACAGGATAAAATGGGAGAGCGAGTCTGGTTTAATAAAACTTAGTGGCGCCGGGAAAGACGAACGAGTTTTCACCATGTCTCGCGATTTCATGGAAGAGTTCAGAAAAGAACTAATTAACACGTCAGGCGAATCCACCTTTAGAATGATCATGCGCAAAGTGCTCGAAAAACTGGGGAAAAATCCCGGGGAAGATGCCGAAGCCTCCTGGGAAGCCTTTGCTAAATACAACGACGAACAAATCCTCCCCGCTGCTCCTGAAGGAATTCCCAAAGAATACAAGGAATGGGACGGAAAATCCAGGAACCTGATATTACTCCCGGACATAGAAATGGTAATGTGGACCGTGCAATCCTTTCAAACCTTTAAAGATGTGATGGTGGACATAATGACCGAAAAAGGAGCGAATGCTATTATCAATAGTACAGGGAAGAAAGCAGGCATGGTTATCGGCCCCCAGTTTGCGAAATATTTCGGCTGGTCTGATCTACAAAACGCGTTAGATACTATCGCCCAAATCGCAGAGAACATGAATACTGTTGCCGGATGGGCAAAAGTCAGCGCTGCCGCCGGTAAAGATATAATCTTATTAAAAGCGCAGAATTCCTACGAGACAGAGGCGAAGAAATCATCTATTCCCATATGCACCATAACCAGCAGCCTTCTTAACGGTATATGGAATAGTTTCGCCGATGTCTTAGGAGGCAAGGCCGCAGAGGCCAGGGAAGTAAAATGCACGGCAAAAGGAGATGACTGTTGTGCTTTTGCCGTTAAACTCAAAGAGAAAGGTGCACCGCCATTAGATTGGAAGGCATTGGAAAGCGAATGGCAGGCATTGGAGTAAATAAATAAAGAGGTGATGTAAAATGGCTCAAAAAGATGAATTTAAACCGTCGGCTTCAGGTAAGTCCCTCCAGGGCAAACTCGAGAAAGTTCTTTTTAGGATTAACAAGGAAGGTGGTTTTAGAGCTTCGATCATCTCCGATCTCGACGGTCTATCTCTCGCTTCCGTGGCTTCGGAATTCGATGACCGAAGAATTTCCGCTATCTCTGCCATTGTGCAGGATGTATCGGAAAAAGCGGAGAAACATTTTGATTTTAAGAGAATGGACGAAGTCTCCCTGGTAGATGACGGTAAGTTCAGGTTGGTATTCCGGCAATTCGAAGTAGGAGGACAGCAATTTATTCTTACGGCAGCGGTCCCGCCTCATACAGCTTATAGAAAGCTAACGAATGCCGCCTTGAAAGAAATTTCCAATATATTAAAGGAAATGAGGAAAATTTAAAATATATATGAGAAGGCACTATGATGATATATATTTCAATCAATTTAAAATTTAGGAGGTAAGCAAATGGCTACTAAAATTGATAAGATTACCGAAGTGTTAAAGGATTTGGAATCATCCACTAAAGATATCGAGGCTTCTGCTGTTGTTTCTGATGACGGGTTTATTATTGCGTCCATATTACCGCCAGACATCGATGAAGATAGAGTAGGTGCGATGTCTGCCGCAATGCTTGCACTCGGAGAGAGGGCAGTCAGGGAACTGTCAAGAGGAGAATTAGAGCAAACATACGTTAAAGGAAAAGAAGGATATGTCATCCTGACAGCAGTAGGGGAAATGGCTGTTTTAACGACTATCGTATCTGAACAGGCGAAACTTGGTCTCGTGTTCCTGGAGATGAAGAGAACCGCCGAAGAATTGCTTAAAATCCTCTAATATTTTTCCTCCCGGGACGGTATCTCTATACCTCATCCGGGAGGATCGAGGCGAACAGGAAAAATGGAACGCGTGGAACTCAAAATGGCGCGAGGGCCCGGGTATGAGTGCATGTGTGTAGAAAAAACTGGAGATGTAGCCCCTGGTAATTTAAGAAATTTATGTGTGAAATGTTGAAATATTATAATTTTTTTTCAAAACTAAGCCTGGGAAAAAGCCGGCGGCGGAAGGTGACTAAATATACTGTTCACAGCCGCCATGTAATGGTATCGGCGTTTTCTCATAGGGTGGGCGACGTCCGCACCCTATGAGGGAGATTAACATGAAAAAAATCAAAACAAAAGTATTGCTTCTATTCTTTATTTTCTCAACAGCATTTTGTTTGTACAGCGGAGGGTTTTCCTTCCAGGTGGATTTCGTATCCCGTTACATCTGGCGGGGATTCGATCTCAACCCGGTGCATAAACCGGCTTTACAACCCCAGCTTACCTATGCTGTGGGCGACAGCGGGTTTGCCGTTAATCTATGGTGCAATTTTTCTTTTGAAGATAAAAACACCGACGAAGTGGACTTTGCTTTCACCTATGACTTTAAAACCGGGGAAAATTTTGCTCTAACTGTGGGATTAACCAGTTACAACTGGGTATTTATCGACGGTTTCAAATTCAAGGATGATACGACCCGGGAATTTTTTGTTTCTGCCGGACTTCCCAAAGCCCTCTTAAGTCCTACGTTTACCTTCTACTATGATATTAACTTAGGAGATGGCCTATATGCGGAGCTTGCCCTCGGTCACTCCCTGCCGGTCAATGAAAAAGTGGCCATCGAGTTGTCCGGTAAGTTGGGGTACAATGCCGGGCAGTGGCTTCCGGATGGAGCGGATACCGGTTTATCCGACCTGAACTTCGGCGCTGCCGTACCTTTTAAAATAGGCAAAGTGACGGTTACGCCTTATGTTAATTATACGCTTGTTTTACTTGATTTCATCAAAACCTTAGGGGAAAACAACCATTTCTGGTTCGGTATCTCTATAGCAAGATAGAGCAATCGATGTTCAATAAAGCTCTTGCCTCCGGCGGCCCTGCCG
>JAGLSW010000624.1 GCA_023135565.1 Candidatus Aminicenantota bacterium
GGCAGGGCCGCCGGAGGCAAAGTAAGTGGAGCGGTTTTAGTTGTGGAAGGCAGCCCTTTCCTGGTATAATAGAAGTATGAAAAAAACGAATAGAATGAATAAACGAATCTCTTTTTTGGTATGTTTCCTGTTAGTGTTTTTATCCTGTGCGGTCATGTGGGCCGGGATCGATGTGCTGCCTCTAAAAAAACGGGCCGAAGTCATCGACCGCTGGCTGAAAATACGCCTCCACACCATCCTGCCGCAAGTGATGCGCCGCGAAAAAATCGACATGTGGATCGTGATCTGCCGCGAATATAACGAAGACCCGGTATTTCACGGTTTGGTGCCGGCCAACTGGTTTTCCGCCCGCCGCACCACCATGTTGATATTCTACGACCGCGGCAAAACAAAAGGCCTTGAAAGACTTTACGTAGCCCGCTGCGACGTGGGCGACCTGTACAAAGGACTCTGGTACCCGGGAAAAAACGACCAGTGGGAATGTTTAGCCCAATTGATCGAAGAACGGGACCCTAAAAGGATCGGCATCAACCGTTCCCATACCTTTGCTTTCGGCGACGGACTTACCTCTTCTTTGGAAGAGAAGCTGCGCCGGGCAATCGGCCCGAAATACTCAGCCCGCCTCTGTTCCGCCGAAAAAGTGGCGGTGGGCTGGTTGGAAAAACGCAGCCCCGAAGAACTGGCCGTCTACCCCCAGATATCTGCTGTCGCCCACGAAATTATTGCCGAAGCCTTTTCCAACAAAGTCATTACCCCCGGGATTACCACCACCCGGGAGGTGGAATGGTGGATCAGGGAAAAAATCAGCAGCCTCGGTTTGCAAGCCTGGTTTCCCCCGGACGTGGATTATCAGCGCCCCGGTACTCCTGCCGGCATGTATTCAAACTCCGGGGTCATCGAAAGAGGCGATCTTTTGCACTGCGACGTGGGCATTACTTATTTGCGGCTCAACACCGATACCCAGGAGCATGCATATGTGCTGCGGGTAGGGGAGGAGACTGCACCCCCCGCTCTCGTGGCAGCCCTAAAACAGGGCAATCGACTGCAGGACATCCTCACCGCTGAGTTCAAACATGGCCGCACCGGGAATGAAATCCTCCGCGCCGCGCTCTCCAAAGCCGAAACAGCCGGGCTTAAAGCCTCGATATACACCCATCCTATAGCGCTCAGATAAATTGA
>JAGLSW010000625.1 GCA_023135565.1 Candidatus Aminicenantota bacterium
CCCCGGCAGGGCCGCCGGAGGCAGCAATTTTTTTTCGTTTTTTTCCTGAGAAATTGCCTGGAGGGGAACCTTTTTCGATTTAAATTGTATAAATAGTATGAAGGCAAAAAACAGGTTTCCCGAACTGGAGCAAAAAATGATCGAGACTAAGGATCAACTGTTCAACTTCATATATAGAATGGTTTTGCAGCGGGAAATTTCAGAAGAAATATTTCAAGAAACCTGGTTCAGGGTTTTCAAAAATATAAACCGATACGATAGTTCCAGGCCCTTTAACGTATGGTTATTTAGAATCGGCAGGAATTTATCTCTGAATCATTTGAAGAAAATCAAGAATAGGGAGAAAAAGTAAAGAACTGTTATTAATAGAACATAGTGTTAATCAAAATAAAAAAGAGGATTTTTTCGCCGATTTTTGTCATTAGTTTCCTGTTGTTTCTTTTTTCCACTATTTTTATCGGGAGACAACTTTCAGCGGAGCTAACAACCAGGCAAATTCTTTCTTAGCTCTTGACAATCGCAGGCTTTTCTCCTATATTACACACATGAAAAAGGTATTAAAGATCGCTGCCTGGAACATTGTTATTTTGATTGTGCTGCTGCTAATCGTGGAGGTTGTCTTGAGATTGGCCGGGGGGCAAACCATCAACCGGGAGGAAATGGCAAAAGGGAACTGGAAACAGAAGTATAAACGATTCTGCGGCAAAATATTGAAAAGGGAATTGAAGATTTTTCAAAATTTTTATACCGACAGCGAAGGCATTTTCAAGGCGGTCCCCCAGGATAAATTTAGGGCTAAGAAGTCTTTAGGGGAGCTAATCATTAATTCCGATGGTTTCAGGGGCAATGAATTTGAATTCATCGAAACCCCCAGGACCAGGGTGCTTCTGCTGGGAGATTCGTTTACCTGGGGAGCGAGAGCAAGGCCCATTAACAATAGTTTTGCCGGTCTTCTTCAAGCGGCCGGATACCATATCTATAACTCCGGTATAATCGGGACAGGCCCTATGCAGTATGCCAGGATTGCCCAAAAGTACATACCGCTGCTTAAACCCGATATCGTGGCCGTATGCCTGTACCAGGGCAATGATATCGGCGCTTATCCTCATCCTATGGAACCCAATGGGAATCTATATTATAGTACCGAGATAGGCATGTTCAGGGGATATGATGAAAAGGGCAACTTTTTTAAGAATGGCCTCGAGGTAATAGAATATTTGAAAAAGAGGAAGTGTGGACAATGCGGCAGTGCCTGGGATTATTTTCTTTATAAAACGGCTGTCGGAAAAGCGGTGCACACCATTTTAAATGCCAATAAACCCGATTTCCGGGATAATTACAGGAACAAAAAGTGGGTGACGGATGCCTTAACGAAAATTCAAAAGGTATGCATAGAAAACGGTTCCCGATTCTTGCTTTTTATAATCCCCGTGGCGAAGCGCTCTGAGCGGAGATGGAATTCTTTAGAACGGAATAGCCATCTTTTTAAAGATTTTCAATACCACTGTCCCGGAAATTTTGAAGATGCTGATTATTGTGATCCTCCCAACGACCATTTTAATAACCGGGGGCATAAAAAGTTTGCCGATTTTATGATCGAGGTCATCCGGGAATCAGTAGGGACGACTCTTTAAGGACTCTGCTTTGAGATTTGGGTTTTTTGCCGGAACGATTGAATTGAAAGACGGGGGGATACAAAATCCTGCCCCCCCTGGGGGACAAAACCTGGGGGTAAATCCAGGTAACGATTTTTTAATTGGAGATTACATTGCCGTCGAAGAGATTGATGGTTCTTTCGGAATAATCCGCGACTTTCTGATCATGAGTAACCATCAGGATAGTTTTACCCGACTGCCACAGGTTATTGAAAATTTCCATTATTTCGGTGCCGCTTTTCGAATCTAAGTTGCCGGTGGGCTCGTCCGCTAAGATGATGGGCGGGTCGTTAACTAAAGCCCTGGCTATAGCCACCCGCTGCTGCTCCCCGCCGGAAAGCTCGGTAGGCCGGTGCCCGGCCCAATCCCAGAGTCCCACCATGGACAGGAATTTCTTGACGGTTTTTTTCCTATCCGCGGTATTTTTTCCACTAAAAAGCATAGGCAGTTCCACATTCTCATAGGCAGTAGCATAGGGCAGCAAGTTAAAGTTCTGGAAAACAAAACCGATTTTCCGGTTGCGAATATCGGAAAGCTGATCGAAACTCAGACCGGCTGCGTTTTTATCTTCTAAGTAATAAGAACCTTCCGTGGCTGTGTCCAAACAACCGATAATGTTCATCAGGGTCGATTTTCCCGACCCGGAAGGCCCCATAATGGAGACAAATTCTCCTTTTTTTACTGTCAGGTTGATCCCTTTGAGAGCCTCGAAAGACACTTTGCCCATCTGGTAAATCTTCTTTATGTTTTCAAAACGAATCATAGCTAACTCCAAAATATTTCATACTTGCCTCCGGGGGGGAAAACAGCTCCAGCCCCAGCATTCAGCTCCAGCTAAAAACAAAAGCGCTTTTGCCTCCGGCGGCCCTGCCGG
>JAGLSW010000626.1 GCA_023135565.1 Candidatus Aminicenantota bacterium
CCTGCCGCGCAGCGGCTTAACGCCACCCCACGCGCGTGGGGCCGCCGGAGGCTAATCGGCAAAAAAATAAATTATGAACTTTAAACCTTTAACTTCTGTTTTGATTAAGCCAGCCGGGCCGGAATGCAACATGGCCTGCGGCTATTGTTTTTATCTGCCCAAATCGCGCCTTTTCCCCGGCTCGAAACCGCGCCGCATGAGCGAGCAAATATTAAAGCAAGTAATACGTCAGGTGACCGCGGGGGAGCAGGAGGTTTCTTTCGGCTGGCAGGGCGGCGAACCTACTTTGATGGGCCTGCCTTTTTTCCAAAAAGCCGTAGATTTCCAGATGCGTTTCGGCAAAAAACAGACCGTAGGCAACGGCCTGCAAACCAACGGTATTTTGATAGACCGGGAATGGGCCCGTTTTTTAAATAAGTATAAGTTCCTGGTAGGTCTTTCTTTAGACGGTCCTGAGCACATCCACGATAAATACCGTTTTTTGCGCGGCGGCAGAGGCACCTGGAAAAAAGTGCGGGACAGAGCTCGACTGCTGTTAGATTCCGGGGTAGAAGTCAACGCTTTAAGTGTCGTCAACGACTATTCGGTTCGTTTTCCCCGGGAGATTTATGAATTCCATAAATCCATAGGATTGAATTACATGCAGTTTATTCCCTGCGTGGAGCCTGATCCCGCGAATCCAGGAGGCAAAGCTCCTTTTTCAGTAAAGCCGGAAGCTTTCGGCGGGTTCCTGGTGGAGGTATTCGATCTCTGGCTGGCTGATTTTGAAAATAATATACCTACTACATTTGTGCGTTTTTTCGAGTCGGTTTTTTTTAGTTATATGGGGCAGCCTGCCCCGGACTGCACTTTACAAAAAGAGTGCGGCACTTATGTAGTGGTAGAACATAACGGCGATGTTTTTTCCTGTGATTTTTTTGTAGAGGAAGAGTGGCGGTTAGGCAATGTTAAACAGGGAAACTTAGAAGATATGTTAAACTCCTCAAGGCAGGAAAAATTCGGCTGCCGCAAAGTAGAGCTTGCCCGAGCCTGTTCGGACTGCTGTTGGCTGCCCTACTGTTTTGGCGGTTGTACTAAAGATGGGCGTTATTTATGTTCCGCTTACAAAATATTTTTTGCCCATGCCGATCCTCATTTCAGGAAGTTAGCAACCCTGCGGCGGGGTGAGCGCTTTTGATTCTAATTATCAAAAGTTTTGATCAAACTTT
>JAGLSW010000627.1 GCA_023135565.1 Candidatus Aminicenantota bacterium
TTGATCAAAACTTTTGTTTAAAAAACGCTGACAGCTATACTTGTAGGGGAGGTATACAGGCGTTTCATTTTGTTTTATGCTGTTTTTCGTGGTTTAGGAGCCACTCTTTGCGCGGGATACCGGCCCCGAAACCGGTGAGGGTGCCGTTTTGGCCGACAACGCGGTGGCAGGGAACAACTATAGTGAGAGGGTTTTTCCCATTCGCGCCGCCTACTGCGCGGCAGGCTTTTTTGTTTCCCATTTTTTCCGCCTGCAGGCCATAGGAAATCGTTTCGCCGTAGGGGATTTTTTGCAATTGCTGCCAGGCTTTTTTTTGAAAATCGCTGCCCACGGGGAGTAATTTTAGGGAAAACTCTTTCCGTTCGCCTTTAAAATATTCATCCAACTGGGTAACGCACTCTTGTAGGCAGGCGGGGGTGCCGACGCCGGTTTCCGCCACATCATCGACAAAGAGAATGGATAGGATTCCAGCTTCGCTGCCGGTTATTTCCAGGGCGCCGATTTCGGATTTGTAATAGGTTTTGCTTATATTTTTTATATCGTTCATTGTTTCACCTGGATTATATTTTAACACTACATGATTATTTTTGCAATCGCTTTCAAACCATCAACTTTGCCTCCGGCGGGCAGGGGGCGCTTTTGGAATGCGCGGTGTGCCGCACCCACGCAAGTGGGTACCCCCTGCACCGCGAAACTTCCGCAAAACTTTTGTTAAGCTCAGCGTTTGGGCAAATTCCCGGACGTCGAAACATGGGCACAAACGTTTGCTAAATAGAAGTTTTGGGAGTCAGGAAGGGTGCGGCGCACCCAGCCTATTAGCCGCTTCGCGGCAGGAGCCTATAAAGGGTGTTTCTTGTGCTGAGAAGCGTATCGCTCATCAAAAGTTTTGGGAGTCCAGAACCCTTTTTCAAAAGGGTTTTGGCCGCCGGAGGCCCGGTTTTTCTTTTGCCCGGCAAAACCGTAACATATGTTACAGAAAGAGCTAATGCCTGTTGTTATACTAAATTTTAACAGTAGCGGACTTGATTTTTTCCCCGAAATCTATTATCGTTAGGAATGCAAGAGGTGTTCGACGAATGATTTTCTTAAAATTATTACCGGTTTTTTTGTCTTTTTTGTTTATGGCGGCCCATTTTTCGCGAGCTTCGCAGGACTGGACAGCCCTGCTGTGCCTTGTTTTACCTTTTCTCCTGCTGCATAAGAAGAGATGGGTAAAGAGGGTTTTCCAGTTTCTTCATATCGCAGGCGGATATATCTGGGTTCAACACACCGTCGGGCTGGTGCAGATCAGGGCGGATAACGGTCTTCCCTGGGTGCGGCTGGCTGTGATCCTGGCAGCGGTGGCCCTGTTTACCGCTGCCTCAGCCTTAATATACGAAAGCAAAAGAATGCGCCGCATTTACGACAGCGACCCCAACAGCCCGGTTCCCGGTACGGCTGCTTTTATACTCACCGCGGCTCTTTTAACTATTATCCGCTTTAAGGTCGGTTTCCCGGTGCTGTTGTTAGAGCGGTTCCTGCCCGGATCAGGCTGGATCGAAGTGGCACTGCTGGCTCTTTATGCCAGTTGGCTCTGCGACAAAATGTTCGCCGCGGATGAGAAGAAAAAACCCGGGATACGGAGCCGCCTGTGGACTTTTTTTTCCATTGTTTTTTTTCTACAATTCTTTATAGGACTGGCCGGCATCGAAGAGTTCCTGATGACCGGCAAACTTCACCTGCCCGTACCGGCTATGATTCTTGCCGGGCCTTTTTTTAGAGGTGAGGGTTTTTTTATGCTGGTTCTTTTTCTTGTGACGGTTTTGCTCACCGGCCCGGCCTGGTGCAGTTTCCTCTGCTATATCGGCGCCTGGGACAACCGGTTGGCAGCGCTCAAGCGGCGGCGGACGGCTTCCGCAGCCTATGAAAGTGATAAAAAAAACAGGGACGACGCTAAAGTTCATTCTTCAAACAAAGCGACGCCAGGTATTAATAAAGAATTCACGGCGTCGTTTTCAATAAAACATAAAAATTTGATCCGCGTTGTTATATTTTTTTTAGTGGTGATAACAGCGCTTATTTTAAGATGGCTTGGCGCGTCTGCTGCGCTGGCTGCCGGTTTTGGACTCTTTTTCGGCCTAATGGGCGTGGGGGTAATGGTGTTTATCTCCCGCAAAAAAGGAATAATGACCCACTGCGTTATTTATTGCCCCATCGGTTTGGCGGCGAATCTACTTGGCCGCTTATCGCCTTTTCGCCTGCGCATAGGAGATTCTTGCAGCGAATGTTCGGCCTGCGCTCCGGCCTGCCGCTATGATGCCCTCACTGAGAGAGATATCAAAAAACGACGCCCCGGGCTTACCTGCACCCTATGCGGCGACTGCCGGGCTAGCTGCAAAGAAGATGCCATTCAATACCGCTTTTTCAAGCTCAAACCCAGGACCGCCCGGATGCTTTTTTATGTATTGGTGATTACTTTCCATGCTGTCTTTTTGGGGGTTGCCCGCATATAGCACAAAAATTACGCAGAATTCCCGCTACCTCACGCGTTACCCGAAAGATTCGGCTGCTGCGTGCACATGGGATGATAAAAAAAGCCCCCCCTGCCGCCGGAGGCAATTTTGGTGAGAAATCAAGGTGCGCATAAAATTTCGACCCAACTTATTGAAATTAACTCTAAATTGTACTACTATTAAATAATGGAAAAATTTGAAACCTTTTCTACTACCGCCGATGTGGGCGTCAAAATTCAAGGCAAAGGCTTTGCCGGACTTTTTATAAGCGCAGTAAAAGGCTTGAACCTGCTGCTCTTCGGCGATAATACCGGCAGCCCGGCAAACACCGGCCCGGCAGCTTATCTTTTCGAGTATCGCGGAGACAGCGCCGAAAACGTCCTGGTAAACCTCCTGTCCGAAATACTTTTCCTGCTGCAAAACCGGGACAAAATAACCACCGGCCTCGAAATAAAAAAAATAGAAGAAAATTACCTAAAAGCAGAACTGCTGCTGATCGACTCTAACCTATTACCGGAAATGGAGATCAAGTCGGTAACTTACCATAATTTGCACATTCGCGATAATAAAGGAGTCAAGTATGCAGAGATCGTTTTCGATATCTGATGCCCCGGCGGCCCTGCAATGCTGTTGCT
>JAGLSW010000628.1 GCA_023135565.1 Candidatus Aminicenantota bacterium
CGGCAGGGCCGCCGGAGGCAAAAAGTAATTACATGGTAGAGCGCAGAGCGGACGACCGGGCCGAAGCGCCTGCCGCCGGGCCGGAATCGCCGGAGGCATCCCGGGCGTTGGAACTGCGGGAGTTTTTATCTAATTCGCTGCCCGACTATATGATTCCTTCTATTTTTATCAGGCTGGAGCGTATGCCCCTGGACCCCAACAAGAAGATCGACCGTAAAGCGCTCCCGGAACCGGGAGTCGATATGCAAACAAGAGCATATACCGCACCCCGGGATAAGTTCGAGGAGAACTTAGTCCGCATATGGTCTGTCGTACTTGGAATAGAAGAAGAGGAAATCGGCATCGACGGCAATTTCTTCGAGTTAGGCGGTCATTCCATAAAAGCAAATATAATGATTTCCCGGTTATACAAAGAACTCAACATGAAAATACCGCTGGCTGTCTTGTTCAAGCACTCTACTATCCGGGCGCTGGCCGCTCTCATCCGGCGCACGGCAAAAACAACTTTCCGGGATATACCCCGGCTGGAGGAACGCGAGTATTATCCACTCTCTTACAACCAGAAACGGATGTATATTCTCCAGGAATTGCAGCCCCACAGCCCGGCTTTTAATATGCCCGGTTTTATTGAATTAGAGCACGAAATAGATGAACACATAGTGGAAAGCGTACTGACTCGCATTATCCGCCGTCATGAAGGCTTCCGCACTGCCTTTAAAACCCTGGGCGGAGAAACGAACCAGGTGATATGCCGGGATGTTTTAACTCCTTTCGAGAGTCACGATTTTTCTAAAATGGCGGTAAGTGAAAAAGAACAAAGAAAGGAGCAGCTTCGTGCCCGAGTTATGGGCACGCCTTTCGACCTGCGGCGGGTGCCTCTTTTCCGAACAGCCCTGATCAAATTGGACGCCGCTCATTACCAATTGATATTCTGCATGCACCACATCATATCCGACGGCTGGTCCTTAGAAATACTAAAAAGGGAATTTAACCGGTTATACAGCGAAGGCCGGCAGGGCCGGGAAGTAGATCTTCCCATGCCGGAACTGCATTACCGCGATTTTTCCGTGTGGCATAACTCGCATCTGCTGGGTGAAACCGGGCGAGAATCGCATGCTTACTGGAAAGAAAAGTTAGCCGCGGGGGTACCGGCGCTGCAATTACCGGCGGATTGGCCCCAGGGCCGGGAGGACAACAGCGGCGCGGCTTACCGGTGCGGGATAGGCGGCGATATGACAGCCCTGTTAAAAAAAATAGCCGAAACCCATAATACCACGCTATTTGCAGTCATGTTTTCTCTATATCTATTGCTCTTAAACCGGATCTCCGGGCAGCAGGAAGTCTCCTGTTCCATTATTTCCGCAGGCAGGGATCATCCTTCCCTGCAGGACATAATCGGTTTTTTTGTCAATAGTTTGATCTTTAAAACCCGTGTGGAAAAACAGCGTTCTTTTGTTGATTTCCTCGGTGTTGTTAACCGGGATACAATCGAGAGCCTGCGGCATCAAACTTACCCCATCGAACCGGTATGCAAAGAATTAGGAATTAGATTCCCCGATATACCCGCATCCATCAATATGGTAAATCTCGGCGATACGGCGTTTTCCGGGCAGTTGGAACCTTTTGATCCCTATCATATCGAAGAGGCCCAGGATGTTAAATTCGACATCGAAGTCTATATAACCGAATACAGCAACGGCATCGACATGTACTGGGCTTACAAAAAAAACATGTTCGAACCGGCCACCATCGCATATATGGTTAATCTATGTATTGAACTGGCGCAATTTTTCACCGGGAATCCCGGCGGTACGCTCGAAGAGTATTTTTCCGAGGGAGAAACGCATAAGCCCGGGAGATTTAAGAAGAAAAAGAAAAAAAGAAGGTAAAAATGCTGGCACGAAAATTTGAAGAACAGGTAAAGAAAACCCCGCATAACCTGGCGGTAAAGACAATTGAAAGAGAGTATACCTACTTAGAATTGAACCGCTGCGCCAATGGCATCGCTCAGCGGATAACAGCCGCCGCTGCCGGTGAAACCGCGGCCCTGCTGTTTGAGCACGGCGTTCATATGATCGCCGCCATATTAGGCGCTTTAAAAGCAGGAAAAGTTTATGTGCCCCTTTCAACCGATTATCCGGTGGGTCGTCTTTCCTATATGTTGTCCGACTCAGGAGCGGCCATCCTGTTGACCGATACCCTTAATCTACCCATGGCGCAGGAACTAAGCCGGGCCAAGGCTATCCCTGTAATAAATATCGACAGCGGCGATTTGCCGCCGGATGCGGATGAAAGCGACCCGGCACGTGATATCACCGCGGACAAACCCGCTTATATATTGTACACCTCCGGTTCTACCGGCCGGCCCAAAGGGGTGCTGCAAACCCATGAAAACGCCGATTATTATAATCGCAGTTGGGTGCGTAAATTCTCTATTACTGCTTCAGACCGGATGACCCTTTTTTCTTCTTTTTGTCATGATGGCTCCGTGCAGGATATGTACAGCGCGCTGCACAGCGGCGCCGCCCTTTTCCCCGTTAATATGAAAAGCCCGGGAACCATGGTGAAGTTGTCCGAATTTTTATTGACTGAGAGAATCACCATCTGGCATTCCGTACCCTCGCTATTTACTTTTTTTGCCAATACCCTCGACGGCAGCCGATCTTTTCCCGATCTACGTTTTATATTGTTAGGCGGGGAAGCGGTGCGGGAACATGAGGTAGAAATATGCAACAAATATTTCCCTCATATTAAACTGGCCAACGTATATGGCCAGACCGAATCCTCGGTCAACGCCATTCATATATTCCCGCAGGGCGGCAAGTATAAAAAACCGCTGTTAGGAACACCCCTGGATAAAACCCGGCTGTTTGTGGTAAATGAAGGCGGCGACCCGGTAAAGACATTACAGACCGGTG
>JAGLSW010000629.1 GCA_023135565.1 Candidatus Aminicenantota bacterium
TGATCAAAACTTTTGTTAATTTCATCGTCTCCGGGTGAGACGCGAATCATGACGTACTGCCGCGTAAGGCATACAGGAACAGGTGTACTATAAAAAAGTAAAAGGAGGTTCGCAATGAAGAGATATTATTTTGTTATCATTTTGTTTATCGCAGTCGGATTTCTTGCGGTAGGCTCTATTTTTTCAGACCAAAATTCTTTCGTTTTCGACAGCGCCGGGAAAGCGGGGCTGCAGAACAAAGAGGCGACCTGGACGATTATGGTCTATCTCGATGGGGATAATGAACATGAAAGGGCCGCTATCGCCGATTTCTTAGAAATGGCGGCAGTCGGTTCCACGAAAGCCGTCAATATCGCGGTGCAGTTCGACCGCATCGCCGGACACGACTCCGCTTATGGCGATTGGACAGGCACAAAACGCTTTTTGGTTACTAAAGGGCTAAAGCCCTCTGCCGCAAGCGCCGCGATGGACGCCGGGGAAGTTAACATGGGAGACCCGGAAGCGCTGCTGGACTTTATCTATTGGTCGAAAACCAATTACCCGGCGGCAAACTATGCGCTGATACTGTGGCATCACGGCAGCAAACAACAGCAGTCGAAAGAAGAACTTCAGCGTGTGATGGAGCAAAAGAAAAAAGAGAGCATAGATGCGAAACTCCTCGGCCTCGACATGACTGCCGGAGGAGACGGCCTCTTTCTCCCGGAAGTCAAAAGAGCGCTGCGTTCTTCCGGCGGCGTACAGTTGATCGGTTTCGACGGCTGCCTGCTGGGCATGGTGGAAGCAGCCTATGAACTCAAAGATTACGGCCAGGTGCTGGTGGGTTCCGACGAATCGGACCCCCGGGGCGGCTGGCCTTATGACGCTATTCTTAATGATTTGACTGCTCATCCAACCTGGACGCCTCTCCAGTTTGGCGCGGCAGTGGTAGACCGCTATGACAAATCCTACGGCCCGGACGCAGCCTGCGCCGCTTTAGACCTAACGAAAATGACCGCTATAACCGAAAGCATCGCGGCTTTTTCCCGTGATATAACGAACTATTGGGAAAGCGACCCGGCCGCGGTCAGAAAGGCCGCGCTGACAATGAAAGAAGAGATCGCAACCGTGGTTATTCACAAAACACACGGCCTGCCGATCTATTTCCCCGGAGCAGAGGCAAGTTTCGACTCGGCATACAACGATTCGACCTTTGATTTTCCCCGGCACAGCCGTTGGGGAGAATTTTTGCAAGGTTATTTCGACGCCATGAAGGGCTCCTGGATTGCCGATAAGCGGATGGTTTCCCGGGAATTCACAAATACCGGTCACGTGGACCTTTACCATTTTTGCGAACAGCTCGACCGGCCCCTGTCAACCTACTACACGGAAACCCGCACCGGCAGTGAGTTTTTCGGCGAAGGCACGGCCCAAAACTTCCAGGAAGACGATGATTATATAACTTATGCGCTGCCTTTTGATTTCCCCTTTTATGGCCAGATTATCGAAGCGGATTCTACTATCTACATCAGCAGCAACGGCTACATCGACTTCGATTCCAACAGCGACCACGCCGATTACTCCAATACCGGCACCGAATTGAGCGCCAATAAAAGAATCGCCCCCTGCTGGGCGGATTTAAAAACAAGCGGCCAGGCCCAGCAAAACGAAGACGTCTATATAATCGGGAATGAAGGGTTTTTTGCCATCCGCTGGGCGGCTGAAACCTATGGCGACGCTGAACCGGTGAACGTTGAAGTGATTTGTTTCCGCGACGGCCACATCCAGTTTAACTACGGCGGCGCTAACGAGGACATCACGCCCAACGACACTACCCCCACCATCGGCATTTCCAAAGGCGACAGTACGAACTATGATTTTTCGGTTTACAATGGCGAAGATTGGTTGAAAAACGTAGATTCCGATCTTTTTTCGCCCACCCCGTCTATTACAGTCACCTCGCCCAACGGCAGTGAAAGCTGGACTGTAAATACACCCAGGGTAATCACCTGGACCAGTATCGGCAAAATCGGCGACGTAAAAATCCAATACTCTACCAATGAAGGCGAAAGCTGGGAAACCATCACCGCTTCGCACGCGAACTGTGGAGAATACCGCTGGATAGTGCCTGATGATGCGTCGATTTATTGTTTGGTGAAAATAAGCGAAAGCGTTGATGGTGAAACCCCCTCAGACCAGGGTGATAATTTGTTTTCGATAGTTTCCGCCGTTAATCCTATCATCACAATCAACTCGCCCAACGGTTTCGAGAATTTGCCGGTTGGCTCCAGCCATGCCATTACCTGGGTCAACAGCGGCCGGGTAGGCAATGTAGACATCGACTATTCCACCACCGGCGGCGAAACCTGGAACAGCATCGTACAAAATTACGATAATACCGGCAGTTACAACTGGACGGTGCCTAATAACACCTCGGAAAGCTGTCGTGTACGAGTCGAAGAAACCGACGGCAGCCCATCGGACGTCAGCGATGATCTCTTTGCCATCGTAACCGCTGATTCTGTTACCGTAACTTTACCCAACGGCAGTGAAAGCTGGGACGTAGGCTCCGAACATAATATTACCTGGAACAGCGCCGGCCCTGTAGGAGACGTTAGAATCGAATACTCCACCAGCGGTGGCGAAGCCTGGACAACTATCGTGACGTCTACCGATAATGACGGCACTTACCGTTGGACGGTGCCCGTTACCCCTTCGGAGGATTGTTTAGTGCGGGTCGGCAAAAGCGATTCGGAAGCCGGGCCTTCCGATGTGAGCGACCAGGAGTTTACCATAAATTCGGCGACCGCTTTAATCGTCACCTATCCCAACGGCGGTGAGTCCTTGGTGGAAAATTATTCTTATGCTATCACCTGGGCCAGCAGCGGCCAGGTGGGTAATGTCAAACTCGATTATTCCACCAGCGGCGGCGAAAGCTGGACCAATATCGTGAGTTCCATAGACAATAATGGCCGTTATGCCTGGACTGTACCGCAAAGTAATTCCACCAACTGCAAGATTCGCATCAGCGATGTTTCTACCGGCGAGATCGTCGATATGAGCGATGCGGTTTTTAAGATCGTGTCGCTGCCTTCTATTACCGTCACTTCACCAAACGGAAGCGAAAATTGGGCAGCCGGGACGTTTCATAATATCACCTGGACCAGCACCGGCACTATCGGCTGCATCACCATCGAGTATTCCACTACCGGCGGCGAAACCTGGACAACTGTTGTCACTTCGACGCCCAACAACGGCAGTTACACCTGGATCGTGCCGGATACTCCTTCGCAAAGCTGCAAAGTGCGCGTCAAAAGCTGCGATGCCGATGGCGTAGCCACAGACACCGGCGATTATACGTTTACCATAACAGGTAGTTAGAAACATGCCTTCGGCGAGCAGGGGGCTCTTTTTAAAAAACTGCCCCCTGCACCCCCGCAAAACTTTTGATAAGCCCAGCGTTTGGGCAAACTTCCAAGCGTTGGGCAAAGGGCATAGACGTTTGCTAAATAGAAGTTTTTGGAGGTGTCGGAACCTTTTTTCAAAAAGGTTCTGACCCGCCGGAGGCAAAATGCGCTTTTCGCTTTTAATCAATAGTGGGAACGTGTTCCCCAGCCCCCTCATCATTCATAACTCATCACTCATAATTCAGCTCCTAATCAGCGCTTCGCTTCGCCCACTTTGAAAAGAGCAAACTTAAAGGCGATAGGTCCGACCACCTGGTTTAAGGTGATAGCAGCGATAAGAATAGTCTGGATGGCAGGGCCGAACTCCGGGAAACGGCGCACCACCTCAGCCAATAATCCCAGGCTGACCCCTGCCTGGGTGATAAATCCCAACCAGGTATTCCGAAAAATAACAGGCGGGTCCCCGGAAAGCCTGCCGCTTAAAGTAGAACCGATATATATCATGATTATCCGGGTAATCACTATCACCAATCCCAAAAACCAGGCGGTTTTTAACACTTCCACATTAATGGAAGCCCCGGTTATGGCAAAAAAAGCAATATAAATAGGATAAGAAACATTATCCATGCGGTGCAGGAAAGTACTGCCGTGTTTAGAAAAATTCTGTACAGTGAATCCCGCCGCCATACAGATCAAAAGAGGTTCGAGATTCACATGCATATCGAGATGGCCTTGCAAGTAATCCCCGATTAGATGGGAAAATTTTATCACTAAGAATCCCATGGCCGTAATCACCACCGGGAATTCGACTTTTAGTTTTTCGATAAGAAAGATAATCAGTTTACCCAGCAAGAAGCCCAAGACAAAGGCAACAACTATTTCAAGTAAAAGGTCCAGCAGAAAAACCGGAGAGAGGGAGCTGCCGGGAGTCATTAATAGCTCACAAGCCGACATCACCACGGCAAAGAATATGATGATAACTACATCCATGGCAACGGTTACACTCAACACCGTATCTGTATAATTCCCTTTTGCTTTTGTTTCACTAATGACGGCAATGGCAGAGGAAGGGGAGCGGGCCACTGCAATCACTCCGAAAATTGCGGAAACGGCAATTTTCGTTACCGTATCGAAGCGGCTCATAAAAGGCATCAAGCCCGATAATAAAAAAACCACCAACGTGACCCCGGTAAAAACTACCGAAGTCACACCGCTGATCAGGAAAATAATCGACTTTAATTTACTGCGCAGGTTGGCTAATTTTAGCTCACCGCCGGCGCAAAAAGCGATAAATGCCAGGGCCAGGCTGTTTAAGAAACTGAGGTCCAGCACCGCCTCTTTACTGTAAAAATTCAAAAAATGGGGGCCTAAAAGAAGACCGGCAAAAATATAACCGGTAATACGCGGCAGTCCCTTTTGTTCCAGCAAGAACCCGATGCAGTAAGCAGCCAGCAGCATAAAACCGAGAACAAGGGCAGGCGATATGGTCCCGGGTTGTCCAAAGGGGGTGGCATAAACGATCGAGGCCATAGCGGCCAGGATTAACAAAAGACTTAAAAAACGTTGAACCATTATGCTTGCTCCTTTTTTTCGCCCAGGAGCGGGTCGATAGGAGTGCACTGGGAAAGAATAAACCAGGGACTGATGATCTCGTTCACGATCAAAGAAAGCACCAGGATAGTGACTAAGGGTTCCGCGATAGATGGATAAAGGAGCTTGAAACTCATAATAATAGCCACCGCATGTCCCCCCTCAGACAGCAGGCACAGGCCGCAAGTAGGCGGCACTTTAAAACCGGGATTAAAAATTTTCGCCCCTAAGTATGTGCCTAAAAGTTTGCCGAGAATCCTCACTGTAATATAAATCGCCGTAACGATGAGGATATAGCCGGTTTGGAATTTCCAGGCCGCCCCTAAAAGCAGCAGTAGAATGACATAGATAGATTTTTCGGCATGGAGAATTTCTGAGAAGGCGCGCATATGGTGGCGGGAAAAGTTTGCCGTAAAGACCCCGCACACTAAGCCGGAAATAAGCGGCGAATAGTCTAATTGATAAGCCAGGCCGCCGCAAAAGGTCACCGTACCGATTAAAAAAAGCAGGAACTCCTGGTTGGAAAATCTTAAACGGCTCAAGGAGATAAAAATCAATGCCGGGATAATTCCCAA
Source organism: Candidatus Aminicenantota bacterium (assembly GCA_023135565.1). Lineage (GTDB taxonomy): Bacteria > Acidobacteriota > Aminicenantia > UBA2199 > UBA2199 > JAGLQA01. Next base: position 5,549 of record JAGLSW010000629.1, read on the forward strand.
TATACAGGAGAACGAGAGCCATTTCAATGATTGCAGCAGGTTAAACCCGGCAGCCCCCACTCCCGGCAAAATACTCACCGCAGCCGCAAAAAAGCATAACGCATAAAACCCGTCCAGGCCGGAAATATAACGCATCAAATCCAACAAGCGGCGGTTTTTGAATTTATAGGTTTTGCTGACGATAGCCAGGGCCGACTGAGCCGTGCAGGAGGAAGAGCTGCCCAATGTCAGGGCGATCATAAGCAGAGCGATGCCCGGTAGTTCGACATATGGTGTTACTATTAGAGCTGTCGCTACCGCAAAGGGTTTCAAAATGAAGTACATAGCCAGCGCCACTAAGCAGAAAGTCATCACTGCCTGGGCCGCTGAGATGAAAAAATAGAACCCCGGCAGTTTTTTTAAATCGCGGATTTTGAATTGCAGGCCGAAAAGGAATCCCACCCAGCAGAGTGCCAGGATAAGGAACGGTTCCATTTTTTTCAGTGCTTCTGTGTCCAGGATATCGAGACCCAAACTGCCTAAAAGGACGCCGATAAAGATATACTCTGTGCCTGTCAGCATGATGCTGCGGAATCCTAAAGAGGCGCGGCGGTCGAGGAAGGTAAAGCGGGAGCCCAAAACAGCGATAACCAGCATGATGACAAAAGCAAGCAGTAATTTCATACCTATAGGATACTAAATCCGCGCCAAAAATACAACCCCACTGCGCGGCCAAGATTCACCGCCTAATTTTAATATCCCGCCATATCGTTTCCACTATCGTCTATGCTGCTATTCCAGCCGGTCATTTGTAGGCCCCAGGGCGCGGCACGGGCAACCGGCTAATCTTCGAGGCCGTATCCGCGCTTCTCCGCCCGGCTGAACCTTTCATAGTTCCCGGTGCGCAGGAAATCCTCTAAGGGCATAATCCGCCCGATTTCCCATATTCGCGTTGTGTGATCCCCGGAAGCAGTAAGAATTGATCGTCCGTCCGGGGAAAAAACCGCGGCATTCACCCGGGCTTCATGTCCTTTGAACACCTGCAGCGGATTCCCCTGCCGGTCCCAGATACGGACGGTTTGATCCGCGGACCCGGTGAGTATAAACCTACCGTCAGGAGAAAAGACTACGGAATAAACTCCGCCCCGGTGCCCGCTGATTTCCTGTATCATTTCCCCCTGCAAATCCCATAACCGGGCACAGTTGTCCCAGGAACCGGTCAAAATATATTTCCCGTCCGGGGAAAATGCGACGGCAATAACATCATCTTTATGACCTCTAAAAACCCGCAGCTTCTCTCCCAGCCGGTCCCATAACCGGGCGCTGTTATCCCAGGAGCCGGTTAAAATATACCTGCCGTCCGGGGAAAAAGCAGCGGCGTAAACCACGCTGCGATGCCCTTTGAAAACTTGTAAGCAGTTCCCTTGCAAATCCCACAACCGGGCGGTGTGATCTAACGACCCGGTTAATATAGACTTACCGTCCGGGGAAAAGGCAGCGCAGTAGACCGAATTTTTATGTCCTGTGAAAACCGTCGGCTCTCCTTTTTCGGTCTGCAAGTCCCATAAGCGGGCTGTATTATCTAACGACCCGGTAAGTATATACCTGCCGTCCGGGGAAAAAGTCGCGGATTCAACGGAACCTTCATGACCTTTGAACACCTCCGGCTCAGCGTCTTCTTCTTGTAAATCCCATAAACGGGCGGCGCCGTCCTCCGCAGCGGTAAGCATATACTTGCCGTCCGGGGAAAAAGCAGCGTCGGTAACAGGGGCTTTATGCTGCTTGACAGAGGCTAAGGAGCCTCCCTGTAACGACCATAACCGGGCGGTTTGATCCGCCGACCCGGTGAGTATAAATTGGCCGTCCGGAGAAAAAACCGCGGAAAAAACCTTGCTCCCATGTCCCAAAAAATCCTGTAATGCTTTACCCTGCCGGTGCCACAAGCGGGCGGTTTTATCCCGGGAACCGGTGATAATATACCTGCCGTCGGGCGAAAAGGCAGCGCAGTAAAGCCAGGTAGTATGCCCTTCGAATACCTGTAACCGGTTTCCCTGCAAATCCCATATACAGGCGGTTTGATCATAAGAGGCGGTGAGAATAGTTTTGCCGTCCGGGGAAAAAGCAGCGGCGGTGACGTCATCTTTGTGCCCGGCAAAAACCTGTAATGTCTTTCCCTGGAAGTTCCATAAACGGGCGCTGTCGTCCCGCGACCCGGTGAGAACATACCCGCCGTCCGGGGAAAAAGCGACGGCAGTAACCGCTTCTTCATGCCCGCTGAACACCTGTAATCCTTTGCCCTGCAAATCCCATAACCGGGCAGTGTTATCTTTACTGCCGAATTCTTTCCCCGATCCGGTGAGTATAAACTTACCGTCCGGAGAAAAAGCGACGGCATTGACTTCGTCTTCATGCCCTTTAAAAACCGTCGGCGGCTTCTCCTGCCGCAAGTCCCACAAACGGGCGCGGTGGTCCCAGGAGCCGGTTAAAATATACCTGCCGTCCGGGGAAAAAGCAGCGGCGGCAACATTTTTTCCTTGCCTGGGGAACTCCCGTAAACTGTTTCCCTGACGGTCCCATAATACGGCGCTGCCATCATCCGCCCCGGTAAAAAAAGATTCGCCGTCCGGGGAAAACACGGCGCTGTACACACGCGCAGATTCATGGCGGGCTGCGATTTTATAAAAACGGTTTTCCGAATAAATTTTGTGGATGATCTTCGTAAAAATATCGCTTTTATGTATACCCCGGGCCGTTTCCGCTAAATCCAAAGCCTTAGTGGGGTCAACTTCTACCAGTAACTGCGCTTGCGCGGCGCGGAAATGGGCATCTGCTTTTCTCCCGAACCGGTAGGCGGAGACGGCAAATATGGTAATCAACGCCACAGCCGCGGTTCCGGCGGCAACCAGGATTCTTCGTTTAGAGGCTCTTTTTTTGCTTTTGGTTAAAAATTTAACTTCCTTTTCGTTTAATTTTAGCCTCTCCAGGTAAGGTTCGATGTAGTTGAGTTCTTTTTTGCCCAATAAAATCTTAGTGTCGTTAAAAGCGGCAAAACGGTCTCTTACCAGTTTTTCAATTTTTAATAAGGTCTTTTCTTCGGCGCTCCTTTTGTCGTCGATCCTCTGGGCTAAAGTATCATGAGCGATCTCGTAAGTTTTGTCTTTGTCGGTCAGGCGCAGGATACGGCCCGTTTCCAGCCTGTGCAGGCAAAACTCTATGACCTCTTTTTCAAAGGGCAGTTCCCGGTACAAGTCCTCCTTTTGCCGCGGCAGCCGGGTGCCTTCTAAGGTCACAAATTGGTTGAGCACTTTCCAGACCGTTTCCTCCGTACTACCGATAGAGGAAGGTTTTGTTTTTTCGCGAAGATTTTCTAATCCTGGGGAAATCCTTTCACCCATTTTCATGGGCTGCGCGCCCGCACCCGCTTCCCCTGTGGGCCGGGGGTATTTTGCTTTTAAGGCCCGCTGCACCTGTTCGGCCTGCTCGTCTAAAAAAGAGGCCATCACATCGCTCATTTTACCGATTTTTCCCAGTAGGGCGGGGGTAAACCTGATCCGGCTGCCCGGCCCGGGCGTTTCGTCTTCATGCAGTCCCGCGGTTTTGGCCGCTTCACAGTACAACCGGTCCAAATAGACCTGCAAATAAGGCAGGCTGATTTCACCTTTCTGGTCTTTATTGTTTTCGATGATCTGTTTAAGGGTGTCTTCGGGCTGCTCCAATTCGATATCGAAAGCCGCGGCGGAACCGCGGATCACATCTTCCACGTTGGCCATATGCATGGGCTCGATGCGGATGCGATTGTCGAAAAGTCCGGGCACCACTTTCTCAAAATCATAAAGATAGGCAATATACTCTTCCCGCATGGCAAAGATCAATTTGCAGGACACCCCGGACTTGAGCAATTCCGCGGTGGTCTTAAAAAATGCCTGCTGCTCTTGCGGCGCACCTAAGGTAAACAGTTCCTCGAACTGGTCGAAAATCAGGTAAACCGGTTTGAGAAAATCTAAGTAAAGCGATTGGATGGCCTGCGCTGCCGGTACGTTGTCTTCGATGGGGGTTTCGGCTTTTTTTCTTATTTCCCGGTTAAGAGAGGCGTTGATATTATCTCCCCGCCTGACATACAGTTCGAACCAATCGGTGTCCTGGAAACGATTGGCCAGCCCGCATTGGATAAGACTGGTTTTCCCGGTGCCGGTTTGTCCGTAAACCAGCATAAGGTCGGTCTTAAAAGTGGTGCCGTACAATAATTCGATCTCCGCCTTCCGGCCGAAATAGATCTCTTTGTCTTTTTTTTCGTAAGCGTCTAAAAATTTAAATGGCGAATTCATTTAATCACATATTTTTTAAATTCTTCGATT
>JAGLSW010000063.1 GCA_023135565.1 Candidatus Aminicenantota bacterium
TATTAAGCTCAACGTTTTGGCAAATTCCAAAAGGTTTGATCGTGGGCATATGCGGTCGCTAAATAAAAGTTTTGTTCAAACTTTTTCACAAGTTTGGCCCCCGGCAGGGTCGCCGAAGGCAAGAAAAAAAACATGAAAAAATTATTAATTATCCTGTTTGCTGCCGGTATTTGTTTTGCCGGGGAAAACACCACCGGCTTCCGCGTCGAACCCTACCTGCTCGACGTCACCGAACATTCGGCCACAGTGGCCTTCTTTCTCCATGAACCTTTACCTGCCTGCGTGCGGGTCTATCACGAAACGCAAATTAGGGAGTCCTGTTCGCCGGGAAAAAGCGTCTCCCACTTCATCGAAATAACCGGCTTGCAGCCCGGGTTTTCTTACCGCTATGAAGTAACCTGCGGCCGGGCCGGTAAAACCGTACGCACCCCCCCCGGTGATAATAGTTTCCAAATCAAAACCGCCAGCCGCCCCGGCGAGTATTTTACTTTCGCGGTGTTCGGCGACCCCAGGCCCGGCGATACCCTGACCAACCGGAACCACGAAGAAGTCATCAACCAGGCGCTGGTACAGGAACCGGCATTCAACCTTGTCTTAGGCGATATGGTAGACGACGGGGCCGACCATAAACTCTGGGAAGATTTTTTCCGCATAGAAGCGCCCCTGCTGCGGCGATCGGCCATATACCCGGTAATCGGCGATAACGATTACGCCGCCGGAAGCGGGAAATATAAAGACTATTTCCCTTTACTGGAAAAAGGCTATTACCGCTTCGACTGGGGCGACGCTGTTTTCTTCGGCCTGTTTGCCTGGGATACGCGAGGCAGCCAGCCGAGTTCCCAATTCGACGCCGAAAGCCCCCAATACCGCTGGTTCCAGGAAGAAATTTCCAAACCCGAAGTACAAAAAACCCCCTTCCGGGTGGTTTTTATCCACGACCCGGTTTACATTTGCCGGGGCCGGACCTCGGAAGTCCTGCGCCACACCTGGGCGCCCCTTTTCGAGAAACACAGGGTGGATGTGGTGTTTGCCGGTTGGCACCTGTACGAACGTTCCATAAGCAGCGGCGTCACCTATATCATTTCCGGCGGGGCCGGCGCGGAACTATTGTGGATGAACCGGAACCCCTCTTTTCCTTCCCAGGTGGATGCGCGCCAGCACCACTTCTGCCGCGTAGACGTGGGCGCGGGGGCCATGAATATCCGCGCTATCGCCACGGACGGCACGGTGCTGGATTCCATTACCCTCACTCCCCGCGGCCAGGACGAAGACAGCGAAAAACAGGTGGAAAATAAAGCCCGCCGCCTGCGCAAAGAAATTTTTCTCGAAGGAGCGGTTCCCGGCGTTCCCGAAATCCCGCTGTACCTTTTTTCTTATGATTGCAGTTACTGCCGCAGGCTGCTCAGGAATGAACTGCCGCGGTTGGCGCGGGAACACAACGTGGCCCTGCGAGTGTTTTACTTTGACCTCAGCAAAGAGGGCGCTTATGACCTGTTCTTAAATGCCGGGGCCGATTTCGGGCGGCAGGATTCCGATCTCCCGGCTATTTTTATGGGCCGCACCGTGATGGGCGGCGAAAAGGAAATCGAAACAACCCTGCCCGGGCAAATCCGGGAGTTCCTGGCCGGTACGCAGCAGTACCGGGACCGCACCATCGGGCCTTTTACACGCGGCCATGATACCCGCACTATGGGCGAAAACACTTTCGACGCCCTGACCGCGGGCATCGTGCTGGCAGCCGGGTTGTTGGACGGCATCAATCCTTGTGCCTTCACCACGATTATTTTTCTTCTCTCTTATTTGAGTTTGCTGGGTGTGTCCCGGCGCAGGATGCTGTATACCGGGGGAATTTTCACCCTGGCGGTTTTCCTGACCTATTTTGTTATCGGCCTGCTGTTTTTTAATTTTGCCAGGGTGATTTTGCGGCAGCAGGGTATTGCCACGGTGGTGAATGTGCTGCTGCTGTTTTTTGTGATGGCGCTGGCAGCGCTTTCTTTTTCCGATTTTATAAAATGCCTGAAAGGCAGGGCGGCGGATATGACCCTGCAATTGCCCGGTTTTTTGAAAAAAGGCATCCACGAAAAAATCAGGAACTTCGCCCGCGGCAGCGCGCTTTTGGCCGGGGCGACATTTGTTTTAGGCGTGGTCATCGCAGGCATGGAACTAACCTGCACCGGGCAGGTGTATATTCCTATCGTCACGATGATTTCCGAACCCCAACACCGGGTGATGGCTATTTCCTATCTTTTTTTGTATAATATAGCTTTTATTATGCCGCTGGTGGCGGTGTTTTTGCTAGCGGCTTTCGGCCTTACGTCGGAAAAGCTGGCGGAGGTTTTTAAACGCCATGTTGCCGGTGTTAAATTGGGCTTTACGGTGCTTTTTGTGTTGATGGCATTATTGATTGTTTATAACTTAAGGTGGTTATGATGATACAAGAATTTTCGCCTCCGGCGGCCAGGGGGGCTTTTTTGAAAAATCGCCCCCCTGGACCCCCCAAAAAACTTTTGTTAAGCCGCTTCGCGGCAAGCCGATTTTTGCTTTTTAGAAAACCTAAAGGTAAAATACTGCGTGTTAAACAAGGCTATAACCCGAACTCCAGTTCCATGGGGTCGATTATTTTCGTCCTGCCCGCGGCTATGCTGGCGGTAACGGCGGTTTTCGGCGCCCTGTCGGGCCTGCTGGCCCCCCTGCTGCTGCGAAAAATCGACCGCCAGGAAAAAACTAATCGCTTGTATCTCAAATTACAAAAGCTTTTCTTTAACAAAAAAATCAAGGACGCCCAATCATGAAAAAAACAGCCTTCCTATTTATAATGCTGATGCTGGTTTCGACTCTCTCGATCCCGGTGCAGGGCGAAGATAAAATATTATCCGACTACGAAAAACTAATTACCGCCCGGCAGTACAGCGACGCGCTGTCTTTGTTGAGCAAAGCCATCCGCGCCAATTCCGCCGACCCTGCGCGGCAAGCGGCCTACATAAAAACCATGGGCGATTTCCACAGGGAGGTATGCGGCGATATGCGCCGGGCTGAAATGAACTACCGCCGCATCCTAAACAGCCCGGTTCCGGCGGGCCACCCGGCGAAACAGGCAGCCGGGGAAGCGCTTGCCGGTCTTAAAAAAACAGCGGCGGCACACCGGCAAATAAACACCCGTTTGAAAACTTTGATGTCCAGGGCCAGCCGCAAGCGCGAACCGGAAGCGGTAAAAAAAGACGTCGCCCAATTGTTAGAATTGATCGAAAACAACCCCGGCTGGTATTTGCGGCACGAAGCCTATTATGCTTTAGGGCTTAACTACCGCGCTTTAGGCAAAAACCGCCAGGTGTACCGCATGATGAAAAAGGCCATGGAGATCAAACCGGGCATCGTTTTTTACCTGCCGGCAAAAACCCAGGCCCAACAAGCTCGCGCCGCCTACATTCGTGGCAATGTTAACACGGCTGCCGCGGGTGTTTTTTGGCTGCTGCTGGCGGTAACCATGGTTCTTTTTTACAAATCCCGGCCCTGGCGCCGGCTCCGTTTTAAACACTTCCTGCCTCTAATCGTGCTGCTTTTATGCTGGTGGTTGGTTTTTAATATTGCCCACTTCCTGATAGGCAAAAGTTTCGGCGACAGCGGCAGTCAGGTAGAAAAGCAGGTAGGCGTGGACATCCGGTACCTGTCGGCTTTGCCCGGCAGCCCCGGCAGCGAGATAATGGAACCCTTGTTCCTGTACGGGATTACCGGCCTTGCAGCTATTTTTATTTTTTCGTTAGGGCTGAGACAGTTCAAACGCGGGAAATTGACTCTTGTCTTTAGTTTACTGTATGGTTTTTTGCTTTTTTCGGCGTTTACTACCCTATACTATATGAAATATTGGGACGGGGTCAGCCTCTTCCACTCGGAAGGCAAAGGGATTTCTTATTATACCGGCGGGCAGTTTCAGCATTACCCGGAAGAGCCTGAGCCTAACGTATTGACCAACCCGCAGGCTTATCCGAATATCGAAGTGTCCAAAGTCCCGGACCCCTATTTGCGGGCCTGGATAGAAAAACATTGCCCCAATGTGAATAAAAATTGAAGCCCGCGGCGCGGGCACCCTATGAGCGGCTTCGCCGCAGAAGCCAACGAGAAAGTTTTTTAAAGTAGATAAGCGTATCGCTTATGAAAAGTTTTGATGTTCCTGGGCAAGAGATTTGGCCTTCGGCGACCCTGCCGGGGGCCAAACTTTTGTAAAAGTTTGATCAAAACTTCTATTTAGCCCAACGTTTAGGCTCACTACCAAACGTCCGGTAATGGCGCAAACGTTGGTTTATAAAAAGTTTTGCGGGGGTCCAGGGGGCAGTTTTTTAAAAGCGCCCCCTGGTCGCCGAAGGCAAAAAAAATAATGAAAAAAAAATTAGATGTAAACAAACTAACATATCGCTATGAGAACTTCGGCGGCATCATTTCCAGCCAAGAACCGCCATTTTTGGCTTTCGTAGACCGCGACTATATGCGCGAATTGGGCCTGGAATCTTCGCCCCTGTGGGACACGGCTGACGAATCTATCGGAATTCTATCGGCTCCTACGGAAGTTCATTTCGCCGTCACCAACAGGTGTTCCACCCGCTGCGAACACTGCTATATGGACGGCGGCGACCCGGACCCGGGGGAATTGGACACCGCTGCTTTTAAATCCGCTTTAGACGTCCTGGCCGGGATGAAGGTGTTTCATATCGCTTTGGGCGGCGGCGAAGCTTTAGAACGGGACGACCTTTTCGAGATCGCCGCTTATGCCCGGCAGACCGGTTTGATACCCAACTTGACGGTTTCGGGGGCGCAGATCACGGAGCAGGTAGCCCGGCAAATGACGGTTTTCGGCCAGGTAAACATCTCGGTAGACGGTATCGACGACGATTATGCCGCTTACCGGGGCAAAGAGATGTTCCCGGCGGCGGACCGCGCTTTCGATTATTTGACTGCCGCCGGTGTACCCACGGGCATCAACTGTGTAATAGGCAAAAAGAATTTTGCCGGGATCGAGCAATTGTTTCGCTATGCGAAAAAAAAGAAGCTCAACGAAATCGAGTTCCTGCGTTTGAAACCGGCGGGCCGGGGCAAAAGCCTGTATTTACAGGAGCGCAGCACTTACGAGCAGAATATACAGTTGACGCCGCTGCTGGCCAAATGGTCGCAGAAATACAAAATCACTGCCAAGATCGATTGTTCTTTTGTGCCCATGTATTGTTATCACCGCCCGCCCGTAGAATTGCTCGAAGGACTGGCTACTTATGGCTGTGAAGCCGGGAATGTATTGTTAGGAGCCAGGAGTGACGGCAGCGTGAGCGGTTGTTCTTTTTTAGAGAATTTAGGCATTTCGGTATTCGATTTGCCTGCTGCTTTTGGGGATCCCGGCGGTGTTTTCCGGTCGCTGCGCAGTTGGCCGGAGCGGGCCGTGGAACCCTGTCTTTCTTGTGAATACCTGCGCATCTGCAAAGGCGGTTGTCACGGGGTTTCGCAGTATGTGAGCGGTAATTTCGACGCCCCCGACCCCGACTGCCCTTTCGTAGTCGAGTACAACCCCGTGCGCACGGGGAGGCGA